>DAORIL010000230.1:0-9262 GCA_035438525.1 Pyrinomonadaceae bacterium | reverse complement strand
GACAACTCCCGTTGTCGCTTCGATCAGAATGATTTTGAGCAAAATTCTCTCTGAAGGATGTTTGCGTTGTTCGGGGATTCGGCGATCCTCTTCTGCCACATTCCACCACGAAAAAGCGGAATCCGACCACGGTAAAATTTCACCGAAACGATATAGCAAAAAGATAATTCCATCTTCGCAATAAAGCCCGAATTCGGCTGGCTCTTCTCGAACTGCTTTGACTTCCAATGGATGCAGATTTTTCATTGAAAGTAGCAGCGTGTGATCGCCTGCTTGATAATTGTATTCGATGGCTTCGGGCAATTTATCTCTGCCATCAAAAAGCGGTTTTCCAAGAGCGACAATTTGCATAATTTTTTGTAATTTGACTTATACTTAGGTTTAATGGTCTGAAAGCTCAGGTTGATACTGAATGGTTTCTGGAAAAATGCGACAATAGGCGGCGATTTCGTCAAAATCGTCGCCCGCGAGAAGCGCGTCGGTTATCAGTTGAGAAATTCTCTCATCCAGTTCGCTTTCTTCGTCAGCATCCCAATTTACGGCAACGGCGCGAATTATTTGTCCACAAATGCGAAATCGGGATACAGCCGAGATAATGCAAAAAATAGGAACTTTGGTTTAACATTGTTGATTTTGACTATGTTTACCTGCTTTTATTGAGCGAAAAGTTATATTCCAATTCTAATGGCGGCGGACTGATGTTCAAATCTATGATATATTCGCCGAACCTTTTGATATGTTTGGTCAAATAAGGACTGAGTGCTTTTAGCTCGTTCTCCGTAATTTGATAGCCTTCATCCAACAAATCTTGAATAACACGAGTTTGGTCTATGACATTTTGGAAGATAAGCATATCGGCAATTAAAGTGTTGTATTTGATGGCTTTTTCTTGATCTTCCGGGTCATTTTCCCAAATCATGGCTTCACCCCCAAAGTAAATCCATTTGACAAAATAATTGAAGGCTTCGGCTTTGTTGGTTTGGGCGTGAATTTCACGTCTCATTTCGGGGTCGGAGATATAATCAAGTAAGAAAATGGTGCGGATAACTCTCCCCAATTCACGATAGACTTGATATAAACGGTTCTTCCGGCTGTAATTATTGAGTTTTCTGAGCAGAGTTGAAGGCAAGATTTTACCGGCTCTGATGGATAACACCACTTGCATCAAGTCTTGCCAATGAGTTTCAATCAAATCCCAATCTATCGGGTCGCCAAATAATTGGTCAATTTTTTTGTATTTCTTGCCTTTGTTCGGGCGGTAAAAGGTCAGGTCTTGGATATTGCGAATTCGCGGCTGCAACTTAATGCCCAGCAGATACGCCAAACCGAAAACGGGAGCGGATTGACCTTGCGTGTCAGCGTGAATGGTGTCGGGTTTGATTTCGGAGTCATTCTTGAGCAACCCGTCAATAATATAAACCGCTTCCCACATTCCGCAGGCGATAAAGTGTGAAAACAGAGCAATATACAAATCCGAAACGTGGTAGTAGGCAATTCCTCCATAACCGCCGTAACGGATATGATATTCCGCCATCAGATTTTGGTCGGAAAGCTCGTATTTAGTGCCATCGGCGGAAACGTGACTGCCATCACCCCAAAATTTCGGCAAGGAAAAGCGGTGATAATCATTCAAGACATCCTTTCTGGCATTATCGAGTTTTTGGGCGGTGATATGCCGTTGATTAACAAAACCAAGCATATGCGGAGTTATCACCCCGCGCATATGTCGGGCGGCTTGGGCGGGACCTAAATTGCATCCGTAGGTAAAAAGGGTCAATAAATACCGTTCGTTTGGCTGGTCAAGTTTGGCTTCGGAGCCGGAAAGCGGACCGAAATGCCGGGTCAAATTGGTGTGAACTTCCACTCCGGCAAGAATATCCAATAAATGTCGTTCCGGCATTCGTTCCTGAATGGCTGATTCCAAAGCCTTTATTTTGGCGGGAGTGTCCTGTTTACTGACTTTTTTAATAACCAATTTGCCTTTCTCATTAAAAGAAAAAGCGTTTTGATGGGCAAAATTCTTGTCAACTTCATCGGCTTTTTGGGTCAACTCCGTTTTCAGGCTGGCGACAAAATTAACGGCGTTGGTTGGTAATTCAACCGCCGTGCAGTATTCCTCCAATAAACTTTCGCACTCTTTCCAATCCAGCAAACCGTCCCGGTAATTTCCAAATTCCTCCGAGCCTTCGATGGCAATGTCACCCGATTTTAGTTCGGTCATGAGCTGCGAAAAAACATAGACTTCAAAATGTCTGCGTTCATAGAAAGTCTCCCCTTCGATATTTTTGAGGATGACTTTTTGCCATTTTTCCGAAGCTACTGAGATGTCAATTTCAGGTTCCAGATATTCAGCCCGCCGATTTTCATTTTTCAGCAGAAATTCAAGGGCTTCCAGTAAGTTTTGGTCCTGGCTGGTCGAAACAAATGAAAGCGATTTTATCAATCGGAATAAAGTGCTGCGGTGGGTGCGGTAAGATCGCCAAATCAGCGAAAAAAAATTATCGGTTAAGGTTGCCGCCGCATTTTCGCATTCTTCGATAAGTTGTTCTAAATCAGATTTTTCAAAATGTTTTTTGAGGTGGCTTCCGATTTCCGGGGCAGAGTTTGCGTTTTTGATGACCTTCAGTATTTCAATATAACCCAGCAATAACTTTTCAGTGTTGGCACGATTGGCGATTTGCTGTTTTTCCAAGGTTGTTTTTGCCGTTTGATGAAATTTCATCATCCGTTTGATAAACATTTCGGCGAGGGCATCACGGTTTTTGATTTTGGCGCGGTGGATCAGGCAAACAATAATTGCGATTCTTTTGACCGGACTGAAATCTTTCATCTCGGCGGCATCCAAAGTTTTTGCCAGAGCCGCAAAATGTTTGATTTTCAAAGGCGGTAAATCGGCAAGTTTTACCGACAAATCGCCCAGTGAGCCAAGCCATTCAAGTTGTTCCAACAACTCTTGCAAATGTGTCAGCGTCGGATTTTCCGGCAAATCTTTGATGCGATTAAACGGAGTCCGATAGATTTGGCTATCTGGTTTGAGCAAATTCTCCAGTTTTTCAATTTCAAAGGTTTCCAAATGTGAGTAAATCCGGCGAAAGAACCGGCGATTAACAAAGTTCCGATACCGGCGAACTACCAATTCAATGGTGCGGAAAGCAGGTAATTCGTGGCGTTCTTTCAATAAAACTTCAATCGCTACGTTGATTAAATCTGGCGGATTGTCCATTGTTTGGGCGGCTTTGAGGACTGCCCGTGCTGCCAGTTTTCGGGCAAATTGGTTAAAAGGTTTAATTTCCAGATAACCGCGAATGGCAGCCTGATGTTTATAAAGAGTGCGGGCTGAAACCAGCGGTAAGGCTCCGTCATAACATTTCAGGATCGAACGCAAAAAAGCAATCAATTCGTCTGGAACATCTTCGATGGACGGAAAATACCCCAAATGTTGAAAGGTTTTCAGCAAGACCAAAAGATGTAACTGCGGTTCATCGCCGTTGGCGTGGTTTTTGACGAAGTAAATTTCGGTTTCAGTCGGAGGGTAAAACTGCTGTAAATCGGTTTCGGTGAATTTCTTTTTTAAGCGCGGATATGCCGTTCTCTCAATTGATGCCATTTTGGAAATTAAATAAGAGGGGGCAATTTGCTAAACTATTGTCTTTCAATCTAATATACCCGGCACCCGGTTGGTTTTCAAGGTCGTCTTTTTGTTTTTTGTCCTCCTTTTTTGCCTGATTTAGTTGGTGAATCCGGCTTTGTTCCGGTTTGATTGGGATTATTTGGATTTTGATTAGGTAATTGATTCTGGAATTGTCTGTTTGAAGAATTTTGATTCAATATTTGACCTTGATTATTCGGCTGATTCGGAATCTGACCTTTTGGTTGATTTGAATTTTTCAAGATCTTCACTGAGTTGGAATAAGCGAAATTATTAACGATTAAGCCTTCCGTATTGGGAAAATCTCTCAGTTTGATTTGTAAAAACTTTTGATTGATTAACATCGGAATCATCATCATTAAATTTCCTTCTGCGGTTGGCTGAACCTGTAACGATGTTCCGTTTTGCTGGGGAAACCAACTCCTACCTCCATCCACTGAAACCTGAGCAATGTAATCTAAGCCTTCTCCTTTGAGTTCACATTGGTTGTTCATTTCATTGGCGCATTTAACTGATTGAATCGTGGGAATTCTGACAAAGGTTTGTTTAATTGAATACCAATCCGAATCTCCCCGCTCGCGGTCTTTGAGTCGAAACTGTAACCGTCTCCCGCTCAAGGCTTTAATCGCTGTCGGACTGAAATTAAAATTGATTCTCAGGTTATTGGTATCCAAAACTTCAAAAGTTACTCTCGGCAAATCCATCGGATTAGTCGTAGCATTTTCAATATTGGGTTCGATTGAGAGATTTTCCAATCTAAAATTGTAATCCGTCAAAACATTCTGCACTGCCAGTGTTAGTTTGTTCTTATCATTCAGAACTATTGGATAATTTGCTAAATCAAGTTGTAATTTTTGGTCTTTGGTTTTTGGTCTTTGGTTTTTGTCAATTGTCTTTTGTCCTTGGTTCTGTTTACCATTGACCATTACGGTCTGATTTTGAATGACTACTTCATCTCTCATTCTTTCACTTTCATCATTAACAAAAATGCCGTCTATTTCATTCAATTCATTGGCTTTAATAGAAGGACGTGAAATCCCAACTGAAAATCTGCTTGGATAAGAATAAATTCGGTTATCATCCAAACCGATTTCCAGTGAAATGTCGTTTGAAGTAATCCGTGTTATTTTATCCTCAAAAACTGCGACTCGTTGATTCGGGGCAATATTTTGAAACTGCGTTGGAGTTTGTGGTGCAGAATTGGCAGTTGGCGAAACGGCTGAAACTTGTCCCGGATTTGGCGATTGATAACCTTGATTCGGGTTTTGATTCGGGTTTTGATATTGATTGCCATAGCCGCTTTGACCATTTGGATTATTTCCTTGTTTGCCGTAAATAACGGCTCGTTTGCCGTTAATAGTGATGGAATTTATTTGTTCCAACCTCTCACCTGTCAGCAGAATTTCACGGTCTCCACGTCTGGCTTTGATTTCTTGAATCATTGGCGGAGCAGGATAGAGTTTTATGTTTAGATTATTGCCGGATTGTGCCGAACCTTGACCGTATTGGGTTTGTTGATTATCACCGCCGTAGGTTTTAACTTCTAAAGTTCCGTTTCCTGCTTGAAATGAACTTGTATCAATCTCAAACGAAACTTCTTTATTATCTACTGAATATTCCAATTTGTTGGGATTATTCGGATTACCGGCTTCAAAGATAAACTGTCCGCCGAACGAAGGTTTGTAAACCACTGCTTGCAGACAACGGCAACTGCCTAAATTGTTTCGTAAAGTAATGGTTCTTTTTCCGCCGACTACAAACCCCTTTTGTGATTCGGGTGTGATCTCCCAGCTCCCGCCTTGGGGAATCGGAATTTCAAACTTTGGACTCTTGATCTCATTAAAGCCTCTCGAACCGACCAATTCCGCTTCCAGATTCATCTTGATCTTTGGAATTGAATTCAAATCTTCAGGAGTTAAATTTAATTCCCAGCCGCCTAAACCTAAGTTTTTCCGCAAAGGAAATTCTTTGCGAAAGCCGTTGTCCGAACTGATAACTAAACGGAAGTTGCGTGAATATTGGTCTTCGCTGGATTGATTGGATAATTCCACACTTTTCAAAAGATTTGTTCCGATGTGCAGACAAGGCTCTGCCAGAACAGGGGGATATAAGGAAATAACATCGGGATCGGGGTTTGATTGCCATTTCTGCACCACAATCGGATAGGCGGTCACAAACTGACTTTCCGTCGGTTGCGTATCAGCGAATAGTGAAATCTTTCCGGCGTTTGGGTTCGCGGCTGAATTGGCTTGATAACCACCCGTATTTCCGCCGAAGCCTGGTTGATTATAACTATTTTGATAGCTGCCGCCTCCGTAATTACCTGGGCTATTGTAGCCATTGCTGATGTTTGGATTATCGTTTGATTGAATCATTGTCGGGACAATTCTGAGCGGAGCTTTTTGAAAGACTTTGACAATAAAATCAATTGCCGCCGCCGCAATATTGATCCAGTATGCTATTTGGGGATATTTCTTTTGCAATTCCGCCAGAAGAAAGACTCCGCCCTGCTGCCACATTCGAGTCACGGAAATATCAAAATCAGCTAAATTGATATTCTTTGCTACACACTGCGAACGATTGATGAAATCCATGATCTGATTATTCCCGCCATAACCTCCCGTTCCGCCGTAATACCCTCCGGTTGAACCACCGTAATAACTTGAACCGTAAGATGAGCCGTAATTATTCATTCCCCCGTATCCGCTGCTGTTATTCAGATAATTACTGTAACTGTTGGTTCCCCAGCAGGACGGCAGATTGATATTGAAGCTGCGGGCTAATCCTTCGACAATTTGGTTCATCATCGGCACGGTTGCCAAGCCGAACAACGGCACATTCGGCTGATTCGGCTGATTCGGAATGGTTGGATTATACGGATTGTAGGGATTGTAAGGATTGTAGGGATTGTAATAATTGTTGTTATTGGTATTGGTTGTTCCCGGATTATAGGTAAAGCCGTATTGTTGGGCGTTCCGGTTCAAAACAAACTGTAATTCATTCAAAAAGCTGTTGATCTGTGAATAGGCTCCGGCAAGTTCAATGGTTTTCTCGCCCAATTTCCGTAAGTCCTCGTATTTGCCTGAAAGGACTTTCATCAGTTGTTTGCGGTATTTGGGACGGGGGTAGAGAAAGAAAACGGGTTGCGAATCGTAAGGAACAGTAAAGGAATATTCCTTATACCAGCCGGTTTTACGAAATTGAATTTCTTCGGAAACCGGATTGGATTTATCCTGATCTTTCAAAGAGTTGCCGTAACTTGAATCGGTCATTCTTCGCAAGGGATTGATGAAAGTCACCAGAAATGTCCAATCCCACATCGTTTGGTCAAGTTTGAGACCGCCAACCTGCTCATCCAGGAGTTTGACTTTCAGGACATCGCCTTTTTGGACACGGGGAACTTGGGCGATAGGGAGAGCTTCTTTGCCTTCGCGGACGACATTGATTTGAAAACGGGCAATTTCCTGCCGGAAGACTTGAGAATTCCGCAGATAATTATTGTTCGATTGATATGTGGCAGAATAAGTTTGTTGATTGAATTGTTGTGGATAGGAAGTTTGAGTTAAAACAACTTGAAGAAAAAACATCAAGGTAACTGACAACACCCATTTCCACCAGTGAATCTGGAAAAATTTTTTGCAAAAAAATACAGCAATATTCATCTTTGGTCGCCTTCAGGTTTTATCCAACAAATGATTATAAAATTAATCAAGGGAACTGAGTTTTACCAAAAGATAAATCAAAAAAATTTTAGTCTCGAAGATTTGTCAATCAGTTCCACGATTGTTAGATTCAGTGCATTCAATTATAAAAAATCAAAAAGTTTAATAACCTAGCTCTACACAAATAGACTTATCCAGTTGAAGCATTTTTGAATCCATTTTTATTGAAAGCAAAAGACTTAGAGCAACGAGGTTTCCCTTAAATGCTCGTAAGTTATTGATTTTTCGTTTAATTGAGAAAACTCCTAAAATTTTAAGAATTTGGCATATTAAAGCTCATTCTTATCGTCTTTACGAATTTCTTGTAGTCGCCTATTCCAGTAATTAAAAACTTTGAACCATTCCAAGAAAAATTCTTTATAATTAATTCTCCAGTTTTATCATTTGTTGTGCTGATTAAAACATTTTTTTTCCCTTCACCAGAAAGATCAATTATTGAGGCATCAATTCTATATGATTCACTTAATACGTTTTTAACTTCATTTTCACTTACTGTAAAAATCTCAATGCGATCAGCCGAACCTGCCCCCCAAATAATGATAAAACACTCTCCTACTTCCTCCATGCTACCTTTATAAATAGAAAGAGGTGTATCATTACTTTCCTTTTTGAATATTATTTGATTAGAAGTAAGATTCGTTACTGTTAGTTTAGATAACGGAACTGTTCCTGATAAACTTTCTTTTTTGTTTTTTAAAATTTCAAGGGTTGCCTGAATTTTGGGAGTTTCATCAAAATCCCAAAATATTTTTCCCACATCTTGATATTGTTGTGTGGAGTTATTTTCCGAGTTAATATTTTCTGATTGGAAGAAATTTTTGTTTTTCGCATTCAGGGTTGAATAGTTGTAACAGCTAATTAAACTTAAGCTCACAATTATTAAAATAATTGATTTAAGGGTTTGTTGATTAATTTTACTCATAATAATCCAATAAAAAAATAATGTTAGAAATGATTTTCAAAAAAGAAATTGTTTTTTCCTTTTAACACTATGTTAAGACTCAGATTGTAGAATGCCAGTTGAGTTTGTTCATTTTTATACCGCAAAATGTTTTTTAGCTAAACTTAAAACAATTCGAAAAGCTATCAAACTATCCTTTTCGTTGTTTTACAGTTAATTAGTCATTTTCTTAACTGAGAAAATGACTAATACTTCCAACGGGTAAAACCTATTACCTTACTCAACAAACCATTCAATAACGACTAAATTCAATTATTATTTTGGAGGGGGATAAATAGTATCTAGTCCTCCTTGTATATTACCTGCTCGAACCAAGTCTGCACATGAAAGTATATTATCTGCATATCCGTCCCCAGTCCCATATCCATTCAAGCCTGCCTTAACGTCTCCTCCTGCTCTTTGAATTCTGATAGACAAATATTTTGTTGAAGTCCAAATATTTTGGTTCGGTTCAAAAAGCTTATCGCTAAAGAAATCAGGATTTGCAGTTTTATCTTTTAGTCTAGTTTTACCATTTCCCCATCCAGCCTCATAAGCCCCAGCAACGCCAATTTGTAACAATCCTCTTTTGCTGCCAATTTGTGCATTTGGAATGAAATGTGATTCTTTGTAGGCTTGACATAATACAATAGCATCATCTGCGCCATCATCACGGGCGCGATTATTTCGACTTATTATATCTATCACAACTTCTAAACTTAATGGAGTTTTCGTTTTCTTTTTCTTCTTCTTATCATCCTGTTGTGCAAAATTACTAATAGAACCTACACCTGCTAAAATACTTGCAGTTAATCCAAAATTGCCTCCACTGCTTTTACTGCTTCCTTCAGTTATGTTTTGAATAATCATCCCTTTGGAGGCTCCTGCTGTCAGAACACTTCCAATCCCTGTTCCTATCGCGATTATTCCCAAAATTAGTCCCGCCTTTTT
>DAORIL010000229.1:0-9317 GCA_035438525.1 Pyrinomonadaceae bacterium | reverse complement strand
ATAAGAAAAAAGTTCCCAAACCTGAGCGTAAAAAACCGCGTGCCGTAGTCGTTGATATCGATGAAACGATGTTGGATAATTCACCTGCACAGGCTGCCGGAATCAAAAATAATGCGCCATTTAGCCTTAAATCTTGGTATGAATGGGGGGAAATGCGGAAAGCCAAAGCAATCCCCGGAGCGGTTGATTTTGCCAATTTTGCCAAGTCAAAAAATGTTCGCATTTTCTACATTTCCAATCGTGATGAAAAAGAGCAGCTACAATCCACCATTGATAATTTGAAAGCAGTTGGATTTCCTGAAATTTCCCCTGAAAATGTGCTTTTACGCCAAAAAGATGCGGATGGAAAAAACATTTCGACTAAAACCCCACGCCGAAATTTAGTCGAAAAAATTTACCGTGTTGTTTCGCTGATCGGTGATAATCTGAATGATTTTTCAGATGTTTTTGAGAGAAAATCAACTGATGAAAGATTTGCCGAAACGGATAAAGTAAAAGACTGGTGGGGAACTAAATATATTGCTTTGCCAAATGCGATGTATGGCGAATGGGAAAGCGCTATCTATCAATATGACAACAAATTAACTGAAGCTCAAAAAGCTGAAAAACGAATCAATACTTTACAATTACCCTAAAATGACACCACAAAAATAACCATTAGCGGGGCAGGTTTGGACTCAAAGGTCTTTTCAGACATTTTGCCCCTTTTATTTTCCTGAAGGCCTACTTTATTATCTTGACTGTGGAGCTTACAGTTCTATTTCTACAATCTACCATTCCACCTCCAACCTCTAATGTTGCAGTCAAATCTTGCCCCTCTAATCCAGTTGTATCAACTTCAATAATTTTTGTTCCTTGCCCCTTAACAATTGTCCCTGTCGAAATTGTCCAATTATAAGAATAAAGAATATCAAATGGTGGAGGATCATACGCATTTCCTTTAAAGATTAATTTTTCACCTGCTTTTATTGGATTCTCAGACGCTTCTACTGATACTACCGGACAAGGGTCTCCGTAGCCGCAATCCGGACATGATTCAACCTTTATGCTAACTTTATCAGAGGAAATAACAACTTCATCAGTTTTTTTCTCCTGTGAAGCTGTGGCATAAACAGTAATGGTGTAAGTTCCGGGTTTTAATCCTGACAAGTCTAAATTAACTTTCGCACCGGAGCCCACAATTCTTCCGCCCGATACTTCATATCTATAAGACCAATTGCTTCCCTCGGGTGAGTCCTTAATTTCAGCGATTAATCCTACTACCTGATCATCATTGCAAGACCCGCTGCGATTTGGCATTCCTGGAGGACAGGGTAAAGTTACCTTTATATTATCGGCTCTCAGGACAATTGACGGAGAAATTTTGACTTGTGCTATGGTTGTAGTTAGATAATGACTGGAGGCAAAAAGTAAAAGACCAACACTTAACAAAAAAGATTGCTTTAGTTGTTTTGTTTTTTTCAATTTGGTCATTAAGATAACCTCACCTTAAAATGTAAGAAAAGCACTTGAATTATAATTTCTATCCCTAAAAAGTCAATAAAATTATAATTAAAGTAATTAATCAAATTAATGTTTAATCAAAAAGTAATCATCATCGGAGCAGGTTTATCAGGTTCGCTACTGGCAATTTATCTGGCGAAAAAGGGAATCGAAGTCGAAGTTTATGAAGCCCGCAGCGATATGCGAAATGAAAAAATGTCGGCTGGACGCTCAATAAATTTGGCTTTGTCGAATCGTGGAATTGCGGCTTTGAAAGAAGTCGGACTCGATCAATATATGTTGGCCGAAGCTGTTCCGATGTTTGGACGAATGGTTCATGATCCCCAAGGAAATACCAAACTTTTGCCGTATTCGGGGCGACAAGGCGAATTTATTAACTCGGTTTCGCGGGCGGGATTAAACATTGCACTAATTAACGAAGCCGAAAAATATCCGCAAGTTAAATTCTTTTTTAATGAAAAATGCATCGGTTTTGAGGGGAAAACGGGCGAGGCTAAATTTGAAAGCGGAAAAATTGTCAAAACTGACACAACTATCGGCACAGACGGAGCGGGTTCGGCAATTCGCAACGCCATGTTTTCAAGCGTTGAAAGATTTGATTTTTCGCAAAAATGGCTGGAACACGGCTACAAAGAATTACATATCCCACCACCAACTCCAAAAGAAAATCAAAAGCAAAATGCTTTTGCCAAGTGGATCGATAAAATCAAGCAACTGGCAAATTTTAAGAAAAAGCCTTCGCTGGAAGGTGAAGTTTTAGAACTTAAATTCAATGCACTGCATATTTGGGCAAGACATTCTTTTATGATGATCGCCCTGCCAAATTTTGACGGCAGTTTTACCTGCACAATGTTTCTCGCACACAAAGGTGAAAATAGTTTTGAATTATTAAAGGATGAGACAAACTTGATGAACTTTTTTGAAACTAATTTTGCGGATGCAATTCCGTTGATGCCGACTTTAGTTGAAGATTTTTTTACAAATCCGATTGGGAACCTCGGGACAATCAAATGTTTTCCCTGGAATATTGGCGGAAAGGCTTTGTTAATTGGTGACGCCGCTCACGCCGTGGTGCCATTTTACGGGCAAGGAATGAATGCTTCATTTGAAGATTGCCGGATTTTGAACCAAATGATTTCCGAAAGTGAAAATAATTGGGAAGAAATTTTTGCGGAATTCACACGAATCCGCAAACCGAATGCCGATGCGATCGCTGATATGGCAGAAGAAAATTTTTACGAAATGCGGGATGCCGTAGCGGACGAAACTTTTCAGAAAAAACGTCAGCTCGAAACCAAACTCGAACAAACTTTTCCCGATTATTTTTCCAAATATTCAATGGTCACATTTCGCGAAGATCTACCTTATTCGGTCGCTAAACAAAAAGGGAACGCACAGGATCAATTGTTGATGGAAATTTGTTCAAATATTGGAGATGTGAACGAATTGGACTTGAAAGAGGTTTTAGAAAAATTGCAGAATTTATAAGAGTTATGGAACAATATTTTGAAACGATTGAATTAATTGTTGGTT
Source organism: Pyrinomonadaceae bacterium (assembly GCA_035438525.1). Lineage (GTDB taxonomy): Bacteria > Acidobacteriota > Blastocatellia > Pyrinomonadales > Pyrinomonadaceae > JAIBCC01. The sequence continues at coordinate 6,281 of DAORIL010000229.1, read as the reverse complement.
TTATTGAAGAATAAGCCGGAATGGGGTTCAAAGTGTGGTTATTAACTTTGAATTTCCTTATTTGAATTATACACTTATTTCAGTTATGGAAGCAGTAAGAAAAAAATTACAACAAGAATTAATCGAACTTGAAGAAGAACTTCGGTTTAAATTGCCTAAAGAAATCCAAAAAGCTCGTGAATATGGGGATTTGAGGGAAAATGCAGAATACAAAGCAGCAATGGAACGACAGAAAATTGTAATGGCTCGCGTGGTGCAGCTAAGCAACCGTATTGGCGAACTTGAATCAATTGATATGTCAAAAATTCCCACTGACCGTGCGGCTTATGGTTCAATTGTTAATCTTTTGGATCTTGACCGTGGTGAAAAAGTAACTTATAAACTGGTAACTTCAGAAGAAAGTGATCCGGAAAAAGGTTTGATTTCAACAGTTTCACCGATTGGACAAAGCTTGATGGGAAAAGAGGAAGGCGATGAAGTCAAAGTCAAAACTCCGACCGGTTGGAGAAACTTTGAAATTACGCGGTTGACGACAATTCACGAACAGCAGTAGTCAGTGGTCAGTGATTAGTGAACAGATTTTCGCTGAACACTGACTGCCGATGACCACTAAAAAAAAATGATAGGAGCAAGTATCGGCAGAGGAGCAATGAGAATCATCAATGCGATGGTTCGCGGATTGTCGTCTGCCGGAGTGCACCCGAATATTCTAACTACCATCGGCGTAACGATAAATGTTATGTGTGGTGTTTTATTCGGTTTAGGGGAATTCTTCTGGGCAGGAATTGTTCTGATAGTTGCTAATCTTTTTGATATGCTTGACGGTAATGTTGCTCGTTTGAGCGGCACTACTTCACGTTTTGGGAGCTTTTTGGATTCGTCACTCGATCGGGTTTCCGATATGGTCTGCTTTATCGGGATCATCGTCTTTTATGGCAGAGACATTCCTCAACACTCTACGCTTAATGTTTTTCTCGCGGGATTAGGCTTATTGGGTTCGGTGATGGTTAGTTATACAACTGCCAAAAGCGAAGGTTTTGGGATCAAATCCAATGTCGGATTTTTGCAGCGTCCCGAAAGAATAGTCCTTTTTATCATTGGCGGTTTATCAACCTGGAATTGGGAATCAACCAATTTCTTTGCCAATCGGATGACGCAAGTGCTATGGGTTCTGGCAATTGGCTCCCTTTGGACGTTTATTCAAAGAATGCTTTACACTTGGGTTGAAATGAAGCGCACCGAAGGCGAACAAGCAAAAAGTTAACAACTATTTTCTCATTAAAAGATAAAAAATTTTATGGAATGGCTGTCACAATTTTGGGAAGAATTGACGTGGGATAAAATTGCGATCGGCGTAGGGCTTTTTATTCTCTCTTTTAGTTTGAGCATTGCTGCTATTGCTGTGGTAATGGTTAAAATCCCCGAAAATTATTTCAGTTCACATTACGAACGGGACTTTTTGCCGGATAGTCCTTTTTTGGTTCGTTGGGGTGCTGTTATTCTGAAAAATCTGTTAGGCGTTATTTTAATTGGAGTTGGTATTATTTTGTCTCTTCCGGGTGTTCCGGGACAAGGACTTTTGACGATTTTACTGGGTTTGATAATGCTGGATATTCCTGGAAAGCGTCCATTAGAAGCAAAAATAATTCAACGACCGACAATTTTGTCAACTATTAATAATCTGAGGGCTAAATATAATAAACCACCTTTACTGTTAGATTAAAATGAGTATTTTCAATATTTTCAAAAAAAAAGAAAAAGTAGATCTAGAAGCGAAACGGCTGGAATATCTTGGACGTTTCGGCAGAATCACAGAAGGCAGAATTATTGATACTGAAACTACTGAAACCGGTGAGATCGTCTTTTATTCTTACAGTGTTGAGGGAGCAGATTATGAATCGTCCGAAGTCATTCTTTTTGAACAAATGACCAACAAAATTAAATATGCGCCGGGAGCAAAAATCGGCGTTCGGTATGACCCAAGAAGACATGCAAACTCCATTTTGGTTTGATTAACTGTTGACTTTTAGTTTTAATAGGTTGTGTTCAAATTACACAACTTTTTTTATGTTCAAAAAAATCTTAATTGCTAATCGTGGAGAAATCGCCTGCCGTGTCATTCGTGCCTGTCGTGATATGGGCATTAACACCGTGGCAGTTTATTCCGAAGCGGATAAAAATGCCTTGCACGTCCGAATGGCTGACGAAGCCTATCACATCGGGAATCCACCATCTTCCGAAAGCTATTTGCGTTCAGAAAAAATAATTGATGTTGCACTCAAATCAGGAGCAGAAGCAATTCATCCCGGTTACGGTTTTTTGTCGGAAAATGCCGAATTTGTTCGTGAAGTAACTAAACAAGGAATTGTTTTTATTGGTCCGCCACCCGAGGCAATGGAAGGAATGGGCGGAAAAATTTCAGCACGAATTTTGGCTATTGAAGCCGGCGTTCCGGTTGTTCCGGGCACAACTGAACCCCTTAAGAACTATGAAGACGCACTTGAAACTTCGCGAAACATTGGTTTTCCCGTCATGCTCAAGGCTTCGGCTGGCGGGGGGGGAAAGGGAATGCGTCTGGTATTTGAAGAATCTGAGCTCAAATCCGCTCTCGAAAATGCACAATCCGAAGCACTTGCCGGATTTGGCGATGATGCTGTTTATATCGAAAAAGCTGTAGTTCGTCCGCGTCATATCGAAATTCAGGTTTTCAGCGACAAACACGGAAATCACGTTCATTTAGGCGAACGGGAATGTTCAATTCAACGACGCCATCAAAAAGTTATCGAGGAAGCTCCATCACCCATTAATGACCGTGTTCTCCGTCATCGAATGGGTGAATGTGCCGTTAAAGTTGCCAAAGCTGTCAATTATGTTGGGGCAGGAACGGTCGAATTTTTAGTTTCGGATTTGGATAAATCATTTTATTTTTTAGAGATGAACACGCGGTTACAAGTCGAGCATCCCGTGACAGAACTTGTGACGGGAATTGATCTGGTGCGGGAACAGATTCGTGTTGCCTGGGGCGAAAAATTATCATTTACACAAGCAGATATTGAGATAAAGGGACACGCGATCGAATGCCGCGTTTATGCCGAAGACCCTGAAAATAATTTTTTGCCAAGTCCCGGCAAAATTACACGTTTGCGCGTTCCAAGTGGCAATGGTGTCCGCGATGACGGCGGAATTTATGAAGGGTCGGAGATTTCAATTTACTACGATCCAATGATTTCCAAGTTTTGTGTTTACGGTAGAACCCGTGAAGAAGCACTTGGACGATTGCGCCGTGCTTTGCAGGAATATGAAGTTGGCGGAATTAAGACAACTTTGCCATTCTTTCGCGAAATAGTTGAAGATGCAGAATTCATGGAAGGCAAACTCGACACAGGCTTTATTCCGCGTTGGCAGGAACGGCGCAAAAAGAGTGAAATAACTGAAGTTGAAAGGGATTTGGCGATAATTGCGGCGGCTTTAAACAACAGTAAAGCTTCGGCGGTTACAACCGTTTCAACAAATCAAACCGAAAGCCGCTGGCAGAAAGCAGGCAGATTAGCACTGCACGCCAGTCGTTTGTAAAAATATAAGATCAAAAATTTAAACAAAAAGGTAATAATTATGGAAGAATTTTTAACGCAATTAATGGGAAAAAAAGTGGATGTTTCATGCGGAACCGGCGCCGCAGTTCGTGGTGAGGTCGTAGATGTCAAAAACGGCATTTTGTATCTGCGGGATGATGAAAGGGTTGCTTATGTGGCAATTGAAAAAATAGGTGTGGTTTGGGAAGTTATTGAACACGAAGTAAGGACAGGATTTGTGACCGGAAAATTAAAATAAGACAAACATAAAACTATGGAAGATGACCAAAAAAAACAGATCGGGCTTTATGCTTTAACGATGATTGCCATTGGGTCGAGTATTGGTTCGGGGATTTTCAAAACTCCGTCTGAAATTGCCGGTTATCTTCCAAGCGAAGGCTTAATGCTGCTAGTGTGGATGGCTGGCGGTTTGATTGCGATTTGCGGTGCCCTGACCTTCGCCAAGATTTCTGCCCAATTCCCACAAGTCGGCGGATTTTATGTCTTTCTAAAGTCTGCGTTTGGCGAACTTCCGGCTTTTTTGTTCGGTTGGTCAATGCTGGTGGTCATAAATACCGGTTCTTTAGCTGCGCTAAGTTTGGTTTTTACTTCATATTTAAGTTCGTTCATTCCTTTGTCTGAAATCGCTCAAGTCATTGTCGCTGTAATAACGATTGTTTTATTAACGGTTATGAATGTAGTCGGAGTAAAATTCGGCAGTATTTTCGCCAGTATTTTTACTTCGGCAAAATTGTTGGGAATTTTATTTGTTGTTTTCCTGGGAATCTTTTTTGGTATCAATCACAACATCAATTTTTTCAATACCGGTTTTCCCCCTAATCCGAAAGATCTTTCGTTAATTTCGGCTTTTGGTTTGGCTTTAATCGGAGTTTCTTTTTCTTTTGGCGGGTATCAACACGCAACTTTTGTTGCGGCGGAGGTCAAAAATGCCGAAAAGATTGTGCCAAAGGCATTAGTGTTGGGAATCGCAATTGTTTGTTTGGCGTATTTGACTATCAATGTTGCTTATCTTAGATTTTTACCCATTGAGCAAATAGCTGCCTCAAAAATGGTCGCAACCGATGCTATCAATACAATTTGGACTTTGGGCGGTAAATTCGTTTCATTTTTGATAGTTTTATCAGTTTTAGGAACAATTGGAATTTATATTTTGACCGCTCCGCGAATCTATTTTGCGATGGCGGATGATAAATTGTTCTTCAAAAAGTTTGCCGAGATTCATCCCAAATATAAAACGCCGTTTTGGGCAATTATCTTTCAATCGATCTGGACAATTTTTCTACTGATTTTCTGGCAAACTTTCTCAAACCTCATTACTTTTGTCGTTTTTGTTGATACGGCATTCTTTTTCTTAACGGCAGCTACTTATTTTGTTTTGATTAAACAAAAATCAATTAACGGAATTGTCGCCGCGATAATTTTTATGGCAATGACGGGATTTATTGTCATCAATACGCTCATCGAAAAGCCAACCGAAGCTATTGCGGGAATTATTTTTCTCGCTATTGGGACTATTATATTTTTTATTTTCAAAAATAATCAAAAAGTAAAATGAATCAATCATTTATCATCAACCAACTTGCCGAAGACCGCGAAAAATATTTCAATGCCGTTGTGCCTCCAATTATTCAAACCAGTAATTTTGCCTATCCGACTGTTGACGAATTTGTAAACGCTATCCAACATGAAAAAGATGAACATATTTACACCCGCGGGAATAATCCGACCGTCAATATGCTTTGCCAAAAAATGGCTGCATTAGAAGGCGCAGAAGATTGCTTGATGGTCGGAAGCGGGGCGGCGGCAATTACCAATGCTGTAATGTCTCAGGCCAACGCAGGTGACCATATTATTTCCGTCAAACATCCATACACTTGGGCAAATCATTTGATGGATAAAATTTTGCCGCGATTTAATGTCCAAACAACCTTTATTGATGGAACTAAGATTGAGAATTTTGAAAAAGCCTGCACCGAGAATACAAAACTGATTTATCTTGAATCGCCAAATTCTTGGACTTTTGAATTACAGGATTTAGCAGAGATTTCTGAATTTGCCAAACAAAAGGGAATTACAACTGTTATTGATAATAGCTACTGCACCGCCCTGTGCCAGCGTCCGATTGATTTTGGAATCGATTTGGTCATCTATTCCGCCACCAAATATTATAACGGTCACAGCGACGTGGTAGCGGGTGCAATTTGCGGTTCAAAAGAAAAAATTACGCAAATTTTTCACAACGAATTTATGACTTTCGGAAATATTCTCGCACCGCAAAATGCTTGGTTAATGCTCCGAAGTTTGAGAACTTTGCCGATTAGATTAAAACAATCCTCCGAAAACACGATAAAAGTCCTTGAATATTTGAAAAATCATCCTAAAATCGAGCGTATCTGGTATCCGTTTGCCGAAAATAATCCGCAAATTGATTTGGCTAAAAAACAAATGAAAATGCCAATGGGAATGTTTACGATTTCCTTGAAAAGCAGAGATGTCAAAGCCATTAAAAATTTCTGTGAGTCGCTCGAATATTTTCTGATTGCTGTTTCCTGGGGCGGTCACGAATCTTTGTTAATGCCGAAATGTGCTTTTGTTGATGAAAACGATGAGCAGGTTAGTATGATTAGGTTTTATATTGGTTTAGAGGAATCCGATGTTTTACTGGGAGATTTAGAACAAGCGCTGAAG
>DAORIL010000228.1:0-9390 GCA_035438525.1 Pyrinomonadaceae bacterium | reverse complement strand
TTTCCTTGTTTTTTTCAGCATCTCCCGAAGAAACAACTAACAAATTCGGCTCATCCTGTCCTTTGGTTTTATCCCATTCGCGCAAATCATCTAACATTCTTTGGCACCAACCACAGCCTGTTGACCAATATGTAACCAAGGTCGGTTTGCCGATAAAATCTTTAGCACTAAGAGTTTTGCCTGAAATATCCGGAAGTTCAAAAGCAGGCAGCTCATTACCTAATTTGCTGTCTTCTGTTTCTTTGACAAATAGGACTTCATCTTCAGTTGCTCTGATTTTTTCAATTAATTGACGAATCGCACTATCGCCTGCGGCTAAGCGGCTGGCGATTCTGCCTTCGGAATTAACCAAAACAACGGTTGGGGTCCATTTTGATTGATAAAGTTCAGCAACTTCACGATCTTTTTGCAACAAAATTTTCTTCAAGGTTTTACCGCCTAGCTTTTCGGCATTGGCTTTGGCATCACCGCTACTAATGAAAACAAAATTGAGTTTGTCTTTAAATTCTGTTTGCCATTCCTCAATTTCAGGAAGGAGCGCACCGCACGGATTACAACTCGGACTGACAAAGAAGAAAAGTGTTGATTTCTTTGGAGATAACAGTTTTTTAAGGCTCACGACCTTATCATTTAAATCCGGTAATTCAAATTCAGGAGCGGGCGAACCAATAGTTAAACCTTCCAAAGGACTGGCAACGTCTTCGCGCTCAACTTCTTTGGTGCCGTCATGCGCCGTAAATTCGAGAATTTCGATGCGGCGCATAATTTGAACTTGCTGTTCAGAAATTTGCTTTAAGAAATATACAACTGCGGCTAAAAGCCCAACTGCGGCTAAACCGATAATAATAAGAATTGATGTCATAGGGGATTCCGTAATATTGTTACTATTTGAATCAAATAAATTTAAGCCTTGATTTTCTTTACCCGCAATAATTAAAGCCAGTGCAGGAACTATGAAAACTACGTTTCTCAGGATGCTTTTCGGCGAAACCGGTTCGCTGTGGACTTGTCCAAAGCAATGACAATCAGGCGCATTACCTTTTGACCATTGATAAGTCATTCCGGCAATAAAAATACCCAAAAGTGCAGATGCACCAATCGCACCAAACCAAGAAGTTTGCACGAAAATCAATGAAATCGCAATTGCAATTTCCACGACTGGCAACAAAACGCCGAGTGGATTTGCTAAACTCTCGGGCACACCAAAACCTTCAACGGCTTTTTTTGAACCGTTTAGATCGTAAAATTTGGCGAATCCGGCGACTCCGAAAATCGCTACAAGTAGAATTCTCAGAATAAAAAGTAAATTTTCCATCACTATAATATTGATAACAAAAAATAATAAATTTTGTCTAATTTACAAAGATATTTTTGTAATTGTAACTACAAACGTTACAATTGGCAACTTCCGAGTTAGTTTCAGATAATTAGCCAAATATTTTTTACTTTTGCCTTTTTACTTTTTGCTTTTGCCTTTAGTTTTATGTCTTTCAACCAATTTTAGCGGAGTTGCAAAAAACTCGAACTCTTCGCGCAGACGATTTTCGACATAACGCAAATAAGAAAAATGAAGTGTTGCTTTGGATTGTCCGCCGCCCGAGGTAAAAAGGACAAACATTGGCGGACGCAATCCGGCTTGAGTTATGTATTGAATATGCAATTTGGCAAAACCGCCTTTGACCGGTGAAGGCGCATTTCCGCCTTTTGGCTGCGAAATATTTTCTTCAAAAAACTGATTGAGTTTTGAAGTTGAAATCCGTTTATTTCGTGCTTCATTGGCTTTGACAACTAAAGGCAAAATGCTTGTCACCCGTTGTCCGGTCAAAGCCGAAATCGTGACCATCGGCGACCAATCAAGAAATTTCATGTGTCGGCGCAAATCGCGTTCAAATTCGTAAATGGTATTTGTTTCTTTTTCTTCGAGTGCATCCCATTTGTTGACCGCCAAAATTATTGAGCAGCCCGAATCGAGCGCATATCCGGCAATATTGGCATCCAAATTTGTCACCCCTTCGATGGCATCAATAACCATGATGGCAACATCAGCGCGTTCCAGAGCCTTTTTTGCCATAATCACCGAAAGTTTTTCCGCCATCTCAAAAGTTTTGCCTTTGCGCCGGATTCCAGCCGTATCAATTAAGCGAAACTTTTGTCCGTCAACCTCTAATTCGGTATCGATCGCATCACGAGTGGTTCCGGCAATCGGTGAAACAATGACGCGCTCTTCGCCTAAAATTTTATTCAAAAGCGAAGATTTTCCGACATTCGGGCGACCAATAATGGCGAGTTTAATTTCGTCAGTTTTTTCTTCTTCGACTTCTTCATCAAACTCTAAAACTGCAAAAACTTCGTCCAACAAATCTCCGACCGAGTTTCCGTGTTCGGCTGAAAGCGGAGTGACAGTAAATCCGAATTGATAAAATTCGGCGGCTTCCTCTTCTACTTGGCGCGATTCGCATTTATTGGCGGCAATAAAAACAGGTTTGCCGATATTTCGCAGAAACACTCCGATCTCTTCATCAAGTGGAATCGCACCGGCGCGAGCATCAACGACCCAAATGATCGCTTGCGCCTGCTCTATGGCAAAAGATGCCTGTTTGAAAATATTGGCGGGAATAATTGCTTCATCATCAGGCACAATTCCGCCTGTGTCCACGAGTTCGAATTTCTTGGCTTTCCATTCAACCTCGCCGTAAATTCTATCGCGGGTAATACCGGGTTCATCGCCGACAATGGATTTCCGTGAACCCGTCAGACGATTAAAAAGTGTAGATTTTCCAACATTCGGGCGACCTACAATCGCCACTAAAGGTAAAGTCATTAAAAAAATTAAATGCTACAAAAAAAGCCGCGTCAAGTTGAACGCGACCGAAAATATATTTTTTGAGTTTATTACTCTGTCTATTTTTGTTCTACAAACAGTAATTTATCGCTGAAAATCTTTTGATAGAGCCGTTGTGCTATTTCAGCGTTTGAGTTTTTTAGAAAAGAATATTGTTCAAGTGCAGAGGCTTTGTTTTTGTTCATTAACTGAGCAATAGCCAGATTATAACGAATCATTGCATTATTCGGCTCTAGCTCAAGCGCACTATTGAAAGCTGTAATTGCCTCTTTGCGGCGACCAAGTTCGAGCAAAGCATTTCCGAGATTATTATAAGTTTCAGAATGCGGCGGAAAATTTTTCAAAACTTTCTGCAAAACTTCAACGGATTCCTTCAATTGTTTGTTTTGCTTCAAAGCATAACCGTAATTTGCCAGCGATTTTTCGTCAGCCGGATCGATTTTGACTAATTCTTGATAACAATTAACAGCTTTCCCGTTTTGCTCGGTCAAAAGATAGTTTTCGCATAATCCAATGTAACCTTCTTTTGATTTAGGATTTAGAGCAATGACTTTAGCAAAAGCGTCTATGGCTTGATCTGAATGATTCATCAAGTCATAAACTGCGCCCAAATTGAGATAAGCTTTTTCAAATTTGGGGTTAATCTTTATCGCTTGATTAAATGCCGAAACCGCTTCGTCATATTTTTTGATCATAGTCAGAGCAGTTCCCGAATTATTATAAAGTTCCGCTTTGTCGGGAATAATTGTCAGTGCCTTTTGATATAGTTCTATAGCCTGAAGATAATTGCCCTGTTGATATTGTTGTGAACCTTCGATCTCAAAAGTTCGTTCACTATTTATCTGGGCATTTAAAGTTGTTACAGCAAATAGCATAAAGACTAAAAAGAAAACATTACGGGTTAGAAATTGATTGCGATACATAATTTTCACCTCAGAAATAAATCTAAAAAGATTACGGGCTTGATCCTCATTTATTAGCGCGACATTTTTTGAAAAATCGACTCAAAATATTTTGAGGAATCTGTATTTATTGTTTTGGATCCGGTTAAATTCAAAACAAATTGATTTAAGAATTGGCAGAGAGTATATTGAAAACGTTGGGATAAATAATCGCTTTATATAAATCAACAACATCTAATCACTCTCTACCGTTGTCAGAGTATCGAAAGGGTCAACCGCAGGTATTTTGAAAAGCTGAAAATACATCTGAAAATTCCTTAAAATTTCTGATAATGGATTATGAACGAACATTTACCGCATTTTTATGAATTTGGAGAGTATCGTCTTGATGCGGCAAAGCGTCTGTTATGGCGCGGTGATGAAGCTGTGGTTTTAATGCCAAAGGCTTTTGATGTTTTGTTAATTCTGGTCAGCCAACACGGACAAGTTGTCACCAAAGATCATTTAATGACTAACGTCTGGCATGATTCAGTGGTCGAAGAGAACAGTCTGAATGTTAATGTTTCTGCTCTGAGACGGATTTTTGGCGAAAAACCACGCGAACACCGTTTTATTGCCACCGTTCCCGGCATTGGCTATCAATTTGTAGCGGATGTCAATAAGGTTTTCAATGGCAACGGTCAAATTGTAAATCAGAATAACTCGTCTCAAAATCTAATTACTGAGCTGGAAATTATCAATGGCTCAAAGTTTACGCCTGAAATTCAAAAGATAAACAAAAATTGGCTTTTGGCAACTATTTCCTTAACTTTAATTTTACTTGCCATAATTACTTACTGGTTTTTTAATAGCAAAGATGAATGGAGTGAAATCCCTGTCATCAAACGCACGGTTCAAATTACTTCATCCTCAGCCCTGGACTTTTATCCTTCAATTTCGCCTGACGGCAATTTTGTGGCGTTTAGCTCCGACAGGACAGGCAGTTTTGAAATTTATGTCAAACAAATTGTAAATGGTGCCCGTGACATTCAAATCACCTCCGACGGCGGACAAAACTTTCAGCCGTCTTTTTCGTCCGACGGCAGTTTAATTGCTTTTCATTCAAAAAAACGCGACGGATTTTGGGTAATTACCGCCACCGGAGGCGTAGCTAAACAAATTACCGAATGCGGCACGCGCCCGGCATGGTCGCCTGACAATTCTCAAATCGTTTTTCAAACCGATCCGCTTTCCGATTTAGGGTTTAATGCCGTCAATGCTATGCCGCCTTCAACCATTTGGGTTGTCTCGGCCAGCGGAGGAGAACCAAAACAAATTACACAACCGGGCAAACCTTTAGGCGGACACGGTTCGCCGGCATGGTCGCCTGACGGCAAAAGAATTTTATTTGGCACAAATGATTTGGTAGCTACTGATATTTGGTCTATTTCAACTGAGGGTAATGATTTAAGAAAATTTTTGCCCAACGTCATGGAGGCGGCGTATGCACCAGACGGAAAGTCCGTATTTACAACAAATGGCAGATTTTTGTCTAAAGTAGAAATTTCGGAAAGCGGTGATCCGATCGGCGAACCAGTAAAAATTTTTGATATTAGCGGTCCGCGAATCAGACACCTGTCAGTCGCAGCAAAAAGTAAACGAATAGTCTATACTTCAATTTCTACCGTCAGTAATATTTGGGCAACAACCATTGATCCAAAGACGAGCGAATCAATCGGTGATCCGATTCCGCTAACCAAAAGCAATACTCGTAATATCACACCTTCTTTTTCGCCGGATGGAAAGAAAATAACTTATCAACCTTCAACAGTTGGATTAGGTGGTTCGATTTGGATAATGAATTCCGACGGAAGTAATCAATCTCAACTTATCACAACCGGCAGCGGGTTTCCTTGGTGGTCTAAAGACGGAAAACATTTGGTTTTTAGGTCAGAGCGAGATAATAAACCTGGTCTGTGGATGGCTGAAGTTGATGGAGGAAAAGAAAAAAAACTCTTTGATTTTGAAGATGATATAACTTTTGTGCGTCCTTCACCTGATAGTAAAAAAATTGCTTTTAACTCAAAACGGGATGGGTCGTTGAACATCTGGACTAGTTCAATTGAGGGTAACGAAATAAAACAATTGACCTTTGATAAAGAGTTGATGGGATTTCCTGTCTGGTCGCCTGACGGAAAATGGATCGCCTTTCAAATAAAACGTGGCGAAACAACCAATATCGGACTTATTCCGGCAGACGGCGGCGAACCCATTCAATTGACCTTTGATAAAGAACAAAATTGGGTATATGACTGGTCGCCCGACGGTGACAAAATAATTTTTGCCGGACAGCGAAACGGGATCTGGAATGTTTATTGGATTTCGCGCACGACCAAACAGCAAAAACAATTAACCAATTTTACCAAAATAAATTCCTATGTCCGTTATCCGGCCTGGTCACCGACCAATGATAAAATCGTTTATGAATATGCCGAAACAAACGGAAATATCTGGATGATGGAATTGAAATAATTTTGTAAGAAATAAGGAGACTTTTTAATGAATTTCAAACTTGCAGAGGCTATCGAAATTCTTGAGCAAACCCCTGCTACCGTAAAATCTTTGCTTGGAAACCTTTCAGATGAATGGACTTTGAACAAAAATACAGGCGAATGGAGCCCGTTCGATGTGATCGGGCATTACATTCACGGCGAAGAAACAGATTGGATTCCGCGTGCCGAAATAATTTTGGCGCAAGGCGAAAATCGCACCTTTGAACCATTTGACCGCTTTGCCCAGTTTGAAATTTCAAAAGGAAAAAACTTGAGCGAATTACTCGAAACTTTCGCCGAATTGCGCCGAAAAAGCCTCAAAACTTTAAAGTCGTGGAATTTATCAGATGAACAATTGCAGCTCAAAGGCACGCATCCCGAACTTGGCGAAGTGACGCTTGAACAGCTTCTTTCAACCTGGATGGTTCATGATTTAACGCACATTCGGCAAATTGTGCAGATTTTGGCAAAGAATTATGCGGAAAATGTCGGTGAATGGAAAGCCTATCTTTCTATTTTGCAATAGCTAAAAAAAATCGTTGTTTACCTATATTCAAAACTGCTATTGTTAAAACTGCGGTTCATATCGCATTTCAAACCATTTTTCTCACACCCCCAAATATGAAAATCCGATTTTCCATTATCATTCCCGCTTATAATGAAGAAAAACTTTTGCCGCGTCTGCTTGAATCGATTGAGGTTGCGAGGAAAAACTTTCAAAAAGGCACCGTTGAAATAATCGTTGCTGACAATTCTTCAACTGATAAAACCAAAGAAATTGCCGAAAAATTCGGTTGTCGCGTCGCAATGGTTGAAAAACGGTGTATTGCAGCAACCCGCAACGGCGGAGCAAAAATCGCTAAGGGTGAGATTTTTTGCTTTATTGATGCGGATTCCGCGCTGCATCCTAATACTTTTGAAAAAATTGATGCTGCAATGTCTGACAAACGAATAATAGTTGGTGCAACCGGAATTTTTCTCGAAAGAATATCGCCCGGACTTTTTTTGGTTTATTGCGCGATGATTCCGATGATCTGGCTTTTGCAAATGGATACAGGCGTGGTCTTTTGCCGCCGTGAGGATTTTGAAGCAGTTGGCGGTTATAACGAAAATCTTTTATTAGCCGAAGATGTGGCTTTTTTAATAGCTTTGAAAAAAAGAGGTCAGGCAGATGGAAAAAAATTTACCCGATTATCTGCCGTCAAAGCGCTTGGCTCAACTAGAAAATTCGATGATCATGGTGATTGGCATTACTTTACAATTCTCTTACAAATCTCCATAAATATGTTTCGCTTAGGATTTAATTTTTTGTCCAAACAAGATGAAATGCCCGAAATCACACAATATTGGTATAAACCGCAACGCTAATTTTTTTTCCAACCAAAAAAGCACCCAAATTTAAGTAAAATGAGTGCTTTTCTGTAAATTATTTTCCAAAGTTTAGAAAATTATATCCAAGATCGCTCCGGCAATGGCTCCTAAAATGGTGTATTTACCATTGAAATTGCGACCATATTGATTTCGGCTATAGTAACCATCTTCATATCCGCGCCGGAAACCTTCACGGAAATAGTAGTTATATTCGTTGGAATCAACGTAATAACCATCATAACCGTAGCTGGCATCCTGATACGCATAAGAACTTTGATAATCATAGCCCCAACCGTCTTCACGATCTGCACGACCTGCGCGATAGCCTTCTTCGTAACCGTTTTGAATTGCATTACGAAGCATTTGTGCGCCGTAACTATTGGTATAATAGTAATTACCGCCTCGAGAATATCGATAGTTATAATCTAAATTATCATTGTAACGCCATTGCTGCAGTCTCTGTTGGTCACGACGAACTCGTTCCCAATATTCCTGTTGAAAACGATATTGAGAGTTTCGCCTTTGCTGTTGTAATTCTCTGGCACGTTGTTCATAGAAACGATTTTGCTGCTGATAGCGTTGACCATAATTGTTTTGCCAATTTTCCTGCCAACGTCTTTGTTCATCTCGGTTTTGCGGACGGCGTGACGAATCGTTGTTCCGGTTACGATCATTGTTGTTATTATTCCAACTACCATTTCGGTTGTCACGATTGTTGTTATTATTCCAACGATTATCCTGATCGTTTCGATTATTATCGTTTCGATTGTTATTCCATTGTCCGTTGCGCTGATTTTGCTGACGTTGAGCCTCTTCACGTCGGCGTTGTTCTTCCTGTTGCTGACGTTTTAATTCTTCATTACGCTGCTGCTCAGCTCGCTGTTGATTTTGCTGACGCTGCCAATCTTCCCGACGTTGTGAATCCTGACGTTGTTGATTTTGTTGACGTTGCCAATCTTCACGCTGTCTTTGATTTTCTTGATTTTGGCGTTGTTGACGCTGTGAGTCTTCCCGTCGGCGTTGTTCTTCTTGTTGATTTTGTTGGTTTTGACGACGTTGAGCTTCTTCGCGTTGTGATTGCTCGTTACGTTGATTTTGTTGGCGTTGCCAATCTTCGCGGCGACGTTGTTCTTGTTGTTGATTTTGCTGACGTTGAGCCTCATCGCGGCGACGCTGCTCTTGTTGCTGATTTTGCTGGTTATCGTTTTGACGCGGTTGCCGTGACTCCTCGCGCCGTCTTTGTCGTTCCTGGTCATCGTTTGACCGTTGTTGGTTTTGTTGCTGACTATTATCGTCCTGTCGCCGGTCTCGGCGTTGAGCATTAGCAGATTCGCTGACCCCAAACAGAGTTCCGGCTACAATTACAGAAGTAATCGCAACCTTCTTTAAAAACCTGATTTTCATTTGAATCACCTCCGATAATCTCGTTGAGTAAGATCCCAATTTGATTGTCAAAGAGTTCAAGAGCAAATGTTATTCCACAAATGTAAGTGTTGGAATTACACAATTTAAAGTTGTAAGAGTGATTTAATGGATACCGTTTCAGACGTAAGTAAACTTTATGGTGTAAATTTAAAGAGTTTAACTTGTCCTAAAGTCATTCAACTTTGGAGAATTCGTAAGTGATAAAAACATTAAGTGTATTTTGCCCGACTTCGTAGCGTAAACTTTTGGCATTCATTTTCAAACTGCCTTCCGCAACACTGACCGGAACGACAAATGAAAGTTTATCTAGCACCAAAAT
>DAORIL010000227.1:0-9392 GCA_035438525.1 Pyrinomonadaceae bacterium | reverse complement strand
AGAAATCCGTTCGTTAATTGGGGAAAGTTAGAACGCCAAGTATCGCTAAGTTTTTAAACTTTCTTTGCATAACTTGGCGTGACCTTTGCGCTCCTTGCGCTCCTTTCCTAAATCGTAAAAAGCGGTTCAAGTTTTTCGGGCGGTTCATCGCCTTTGTATAAAACTCTTTCTAAAAATAACCCTGATGGCGGAGCAGTCCACGGCGCGGTGATGCGTGATTTTCTGTGCAAAAGGGCTTCAAAATCTTTGATTCGCAAATTCCCACGCCCGACTTCGGCTAATGCGCCGACAATTCTGCGCACCATTTTCCACAAAAAATGAGATGCACCGATGCGGAATAAAATCATTTCGCCCGAAGTTGTAATCTGTGCGCTTTCAACCTTTACCAGCGTTGAAACGGCTTCGGTCGGCGGGTCGCAAAACGAGAAAAAATCGTGTTTGCCGATCAATAATTTTGCGGCGTGATTCATCGAAGCATAATCAAGCTGGTCTTTGACCCACCACACAAAGTTTTTCGCAAAAGCCGTTCGCCGGGTTGAAATTTGATAAAGATAATATCGCATTACAGCATCGTGTCGGGCGTGAAAATTGGGTGTTGAATTGTAGGCGCGAATGATGTTGATGTCAGCCGGAAGCTGATCGTTTAAGGCAAACTGCACCTGCTTCGGCGTATAATCGCGTTTGAGCTCTTTGACCCGCAGATGTGCAAACTGTTGCCAGGCGTGAACTCCGGCATCGGTGCGTCCTGCTCCGCCGATTTCGACCTCTTGCCGAAAAACTTCTTCGGCTGCTTTATAAAGTTCGCCTTGAATCGAGCGGGCATTTTTTTGTTCTTGCCAGCCACGATAGCGGGTGCCTTCGTATTGAATTTCTAATTTCCAAGTATTCATTTTTTGTAGTTTACAGATAGTTTGCGGAAAGTTACAGGAAGTTACAGATAGTTATTTGGCGGTTGAGCGCAAATATTGGGCTAAGGCTAAAATCATTCGTGAGATTTCCGTTAGAGTTTGATAAAGCTCATCAAACTCAGTCTGATCGATATACTTTAATCCAATTGCAACGTAAAGATGTGATTGAACTTCTGCAACTGAGCCACGAGCAATATTTAGAAAGTTAGCAAACTCAACATTTGTCTTTCTTCCGTGACCTTCGGCAATATTTGCCATAATTGAAACCGAGGCACGTCTAATTTGATCTTTCAAGCCAAAATCTTTGGCGAATTCAGAGTTAGAGGTAATTTGATAAACTGCCAAGGTTGCATCTTTCGCTTTTTGCCACGCTTGAATTTCTTCAAATTTACTAAACTTCCCCATAACCTCCTAAACTTTCTACAACACTGCAACTTCCTGCAACTTCCTGCAACTCCCCCAACTATTTCCCTATTCTCACTTTTTCCCGATATTGATTTATCGCTACATATGTAACTTCGGCTTCGGTAACTTTAACGGCTTGTCCGTGCGAGCCGAAACGCTCGGCTTCAACTAAAATTTTGACTGTAATCGAAGTGTTTCCGACCTTTGTAGTTTCCGCATAAAAACTGACCAAATCACCAATAAAAACCGGTTCGTGAAAGATAACTTCTTTCATTGCCACCGTTACAAATCTATCGTGTCCGGTGTTGCGAACGGCTTCAACTCCGCCGGCAACGTC
The DNA here is from genome assembly GCA_035438525.1 of Pyrinomonadaceae bacterium. Taxonomy (GTDB): domain Bacteria; phylum Acidobacteriota; class Blastocatellia; order Pyrinomonadales; family Pyrinomonadaceae; genus JAIBCC01. The sequence continues at coordinate 7,742 of DAORIL010000227.1, read as the reverse complement.
AATGTAACTCAAAATAATTCCGCCAAAAACTGTCCCGTGAGCGTTGGTGTCACGAGGCATCATCGTCAGGCGAATTGCCACTTCACGGCGTTCAATTTTTGATTGTTCATTTTCCATAAATTTACTTTTGCAAACACATCATCGTTGCCAACATCGTTGCAACGTGTTTTCTTTGATCATTTGAAATGGCAAAAACATCGCCGTTTACTATTGTCAGAGTTTTTCCTGCACGCAAAACGCGACCTTCGGCTAAAAAATTTTCGCCAATCGCAGGAGACAATAGATTAACCTTAAACTCAACACTTAAAACATCTGCACCCTTTGGCATTAAAGTAAAAGCCGCATAACCGCAAGCAGTATCAGCAATTGCTGTTATAATTCCGGCGTGGACAAAGCCGTTTTGTTGAGTCAAATCTTTTTGATACGAAATTTGTATATCAACTGCGCCGGCTTCGATTTTGGTGATTTCCGCGCCAATTGACTTCATCATCGCTTGGGCAGAGAAACTTGCCTGCACTTTTTCAACAAAATTTTCGTCTTTTGGCTCAAAGTTCATGACAGATGTTTGATCGTCCAATTTTTGATTGTCTCGCGCAATTCGTTGAGATGTTTATCAAAAAAATGTCCGCAGTTTTCAAAAACTACCATTTCTTTGTCATCGGTTTTGGTTAAACTGTCGAAAAGTTTTTTTAAGTTTTCAACTTTACCAAATTCGTCATTGTCGCCGTGAACAAATAAAATCGGTTTCTCGCAATCGTGCAAAAATTCAAACTCGTATTTATCAACCGGAGTTCCGATGCTGATGAGGCGAACAATTCTTTCATCATTCATCGCTATTTCTGAACCAAAACGAGTTCCAAAAGAAAATCCGGCAAACGTAATTGGTTCATTCGGATAATTTTCGCTCAGAAAATCAAGTGCAGTGCGGATGTCATCCTGTTCACCAATTCCTTCGTCGTGCGTTCCGGTCGAGAGTCCGACTCCGCGAAAATTAAATCTCAATGCAACTAATCCGGCATCCAAAAGTCCCGCCGAAGCGCGAAAAACGACTTTGTTGTGCATTGTTCCACCTCCCAACGGATGCGGATGCGCGACCAAAGCGACTCCGCGAAACTTTTCGTCGGGTTCTTTTAAAATCGCTTCGAGTCTGCCGTGCGGCGCGGGGATAAACAAATTTCCTTGTGGATACATAAGCTGTTCTTTTTACTGATATTTACCGAGTATTACTGACTGTTTTTGTGGTAAATGTTAATCGTTAATTTTAACTCAAAAACAGTCAGTAATAGCAAGTAGCAGATACATTTTTAGATACAGTTTGAAAATATATTTTGCATCTGCTACTTTTACTTAATAAAAACGTATTCAGTTTTCAAATATCGAAGCCTTTGGTTGTTCAAGAGCCAAGGGCTTTTTTACTCAGACAGTTTTTTATAGTTTTCCATTGCAAAACACAAGCTGGATAACTCCCAAAGCAACATACCTAATTCTCTACACTCTTTCGATAAATCCGGTTGATACCACTGTCGTGCAACTTCCTCAATTACTTCCGAGATTTTAGGTTGGTCAAGTGAGATCCCGGAAAGCCAATCGGCTGTTTTCATTTGATACTCCATAGGCAAAGAATCTACCCTTAAAAGCCATTGCAAAATAAAATCCCGTTTTTGGCTAGCCTCACTTGACTTGGCACAATAAATTGCCCGATTTTCCTCTTTTGAAGGAAGATGCTTAATAATGGGAGGCGGTTTAGGGGGCTGAACCGTATCGAATGATAAAATTTTGCGGGAGCCACCACAGCTAGGACATTGCCGTTGTCCTTGATTACAACTCGTATGACGAACCTTTTCGATGTAACCAGTCCCACCACAAGGTAAGCAATGGATTGTTCCTTTCCCACGACACTCAGGACAAGTCACAAATTTATTAAAGTAAGGAGTGTCACTCATAATTAAATCTTTTCAGAATCAAATTTCCCAACCTTTGGATTATCCGAACTGAAGGCTTTTTTAATTTTCAACTTTTTGAGTTGCGAAAAAAGCGAATTCAATTAAAATTCTTCAAAATATACTGAAACACTCAGTATCAAAAGTATCAAAAGGTTATTAATTTTTATTCTTCAATTCATTTACACGACCGCTGAATATTACCTGTCGTGTAGTATATTCCTATTTATTAGTTTCTTTTGTTTTGGGTGGTCTGCCTACCTTGCCATAAATCGTAATTTTCGACAACTCACCTTCTGGTATTAGATTGCTTTTACCTACCTTTATTGTTTGCACTCTTTTTTCTGCAACAAATTGTCGGATGCGCCCTTCTGACACACCTAGTTTTTCAGCAACTTCTCTTATTGTTAGGTATCCATCAATCATTTCAAAAAGAATATCAAAAAAACATAATTAAATCTAGCATTATTGTAAGATTTACCTTGTCGTAAACTAGCAATGATACTAGAATAGCCAACAGTTAATTAATTAAGGGCTAGATAAAAAGGAAAAAACACAAGCAAACCGTAAAACTTACTTGTGCCTTATCTCGCGAATGAAATGGATTCAACCAAATCGTTGACCGAATGCTTGAAACCAAGCTGGGTGATATTGTGACTGCCCGGCTCGGTGATGAAATGGTATTTAAGGAATTACAGATTGATGATGACGGAAAAGTTTGGCTGGTTCCAAAGAATATCAATCATCAGCCATTTGAAATTACGCCCGATCTGGATTTTGAAGTGTGGGGAAAAGTTATTTGGTCAATCAATAAACATTAAAAAAGCCAATTTTAATTAAAGTGAAAATCAAATTTTACAAATTTCGAGAGTGAATTATTGGAAACGTATGATTGAACCAATAGATGAAGAGACTATTAAATTTTTATTTGAACAAATAGCAAAAAACAGGGAGTCACCGATAGAGGCTGAAAGTCTTTATGGTTTTACACCATCAATCAAAAAACTTCCAATTCTAAAATGCAAGGATGGAAACAAATACGTAGTAAAACCTCAAAATGAGGGAAAAGCAAATGTTAATGATCAAATTGTAGCTCGACTTGGTATTGCGTTAAATGCTCCTGTAGTCCAACCAGCCATTATTAATATTAGTTCGGGATTAATATCTCAGCCAGAACTTAGAAATTTTAATAAAGGCACAACACATGGTTCGAAATTTATTGAAAACTGTCCAAAGTTATACCGAATTGCTAAATCAGACGAAAGAGGCAATCTAATTTCCTTAGCAAATACATTGGAAAATAGACCGCGTTTAGCATTACTCGCAATTTTGTTTGGATGGTGTTTCGCTAATGATGTTCAATTAATGTTGGTAAATAATGGAAGAAATCTAGTTCATTCAGTAGATTACGGAAATTTCTTTCCCGGTGGTCCTGAATGGAGTATTGAAACCTTGGATTCTTTGAAAACGTCAGCAACTCCGTATGATGAATTTGAATTTAACTTAAACCCCGACGAACTAAAACCGGCACTTAATGCTTTACACGAAATAGACGAGCACACAATTATCCGAGCAATCTCAATTCCTCCAGAGGATTGGAGAATTTCTATGGAAGAAAGAATAGGTTTGTTCCATTTTCTGGTCAAACGAAAAAAGGAAGTTTTGGATTCTTTAACCACTTTATTTATCTAACTTGATTTTATAGAAAAATCAGGTTGGATAGCTTCTCATCTTACAAGATTTTTCAAAGTTTAGATTTAGACATTTGCGGAGAGTGTGAATATTTTCAAGAGAATTGTGAATGTGAAGTCTAAAGAGGGTATAAGAAATTTTGGTAGTGATATAATTTTGTGTTGCTGATTACACTACTACTGATACAATATGACCTTTTATTTTTTTTCTTTTTTATCGATCAATTGATAAGCTATTCGTCCATTCGGAAGTGTTACAAGTTCATAATTTCCATGATTTTGAATATTTGCTTTTTTTAACAGTTCATCATGTTTTATTCCATAGTTAGGATTAGCCAGTCTTTGTCTGGAAAGTTTTTTATTTGGAATTCCTTTCTTTTTCATTTCCATTCCATTCCTAAACAATTATAAAGCAGTGTTTTTTTTTCTGACTCTTTAAAAACTTTAGCACAATATTTAGTGACCCGATTACCGGTGCTTTTCCTTCGACACTCAATTTCCCATGCGCCCAAAATCGCCTTTTCCCGGACTGTATAATCGGGATTATCCCATTCATTACCATTAAGAGTTTGCTTCATTTGCCAATCAGAAGCAAATTTGACACTGCTTAATTGATTCAACATATCTATTATTGAATCATAGCGAATGTTCAAATCAATATTTAAGGCTTTGTTAATTACACTTCTCAGCGGTTTTGGGATGTGCATGTGATAAGCACTTCGATCAGGAAAATCCCCTTTGATAATTGCTGGGACAATATTATTAGGATTACCCTTGCAAATATCATGATATTGTTGCTCTAACATTTTATCGCCGTTACACATCCTATACATTGTGAAACCAGCTTGATAAATATCATACTTAAAGTTCTTGATCGGGTGTCCATCTGTAAAAAATTCCGGCGGAGCAAATGCTATAGTCGTTCCCAATACTTCTGCATTTCCATGCACATCTGTGGATTGTGCAAGTCCAAAATCTGATACTAAAGCCTGGTTATTATCAGAGATTAATAGATTCTCCAATTTCAAATCAAAGTGCAGCAATCCTTTAACATGGATATTATTTAACCCGGAAAGGAATTGTATTGAATACCTAATAATTTCACGAACAGTTAAAAAACGAGTATCAATTAAAGACTTCATTGATCCTTTTCGATAATGTGGCATCATCAAATAAACAAAATCTTGGTCTTTTCCCGCATAATTAACTTGTGCGATATTATGATGCCGAGTTAAATAAAGCATTCGAGCTTCTCTAAAATAAGCATCAACATCAGAAAAACTTGAAATCGGAATAATTTTAACGGCTAGATCAGCTCCAAGTTGCGGATCATAAGCCTCATATACCGATCCATAAGTTCCAGACCCAATGGGTTTGCCTTTCTGAAATTCAAAAGTAGCCTGTGAAAGTAAATTTGTAATTGGAGTTTTCATATTAAACATTGGCTATGGCAAAAGCTGCCAGAATACTATCCCGTTCCTCGTCATTAAGTCTTTTCCAATCAGAATCTTTAGGGGGGTGCGTAAAATCCTTGCTGCCGGCGGTAAGCTGACTGAATTGTGTTTTATCAACACCTAAACTCTTACCCAGTTTTTCCCCTCTTCCTGATATGAATTTATCAATTTTACTTCCGGCAAGACATTCCTGAATTACACCTTCAATATATATTCTTTCAATTTCATTTTTCTTTAGGGCGAATCTTGAATACTCTGAATTTTTAATAGCCGCTCGGGTAACAGAATATTGTTCAAAAATATCTAAAAGCGTATTTCTTATAAAATTAAAACGCTCCGGCTTAGCCAAACATAACGGGATAATTAAACAATCAATTGTTATATATGCGGTTTTTCCCGTAGTCTCATCCTTATCAATAATTGTGTAGAAAATTTTGGAGTTTGATTGAACTCTTATACCAATAGTGATCATTTGTCTTTTTCCTTTTTTAGTCCCCAAATCATTTATTTTTTGTGGAAGATAGCACAAGAAATGATATCTCGTAAATTTTTTTTGTGCCTAAACATTTTTGATGGTCTCAACCTGTATGAGTTTTTTTGACAAAAAATAACAAATTATTTTAGTTGTGATAAATGGAGAATGAAAAGATTTCTTAAATAAATATTATTTCGAGGACAATCCTCCGATAATTGCTTTAAAACTTTGCAATCCCGCTTCCAAGTTTTCAATAATCTCCTCTGCTAATTCATCAGGATTCGGCAGATTATCCAGATCAGCCAGTGATTTATCTTTGATCCAAGTTATATCCAGACTTGTTTTATCCCGGCTGATAATTTCATCATAATCAAATTTTCGCCAACGTCCGTCAGGATGTGTTTCAGCATTGAATGTCTCTTGCCGTTTATGGCGATTAGTTGGGTTGTAGCAATCAATAAAATTCTGCAAATCGGATAATTTTAACGGATTTTTCTTGAGGGTGTGATGAACATTAGTGCGATAATCATAATACCAAACTTCTTTTGTCCAAGGTTCTTTTGCTGCTGGTTTTGCATCAAAAAAGATAACATTTGCCTTGACACCCTGAGCGTAAAAAATTCCGGTCGGTAATCTAAGGATTGTGTGCAAATCAACTGTTTCAAGTAATTTCTTCCTAACTGTTTCGCCTGCTCCGCCTTCAAATAAAACATTATCAGGAACAACTACAGCGGCTTTTCCTGTAGTTTTGAGCATTGTCTTGATATGTTGGACAAAGTTGAGTTGTTTATTGCTCGTAGTTGCCCAAAAATCCTGACGGTTGTAGGTTAAATCTTCTTTTTCCTGTTCGCCTTGCTCATTGGTAAAGGTTTGACTGCTTTTTTTACCGAATGGTGGATTTGCAAGCACATAGTCGTAACCTTCGCTCGTAGGAGCGATCAGAGCATCCGCAGCCGAGATAAAATTATCGCTGTCAATGTCTCCGATATTGTGCAGGAAAAGATTCATCAGAGCCAAACGGCGGGTTCCTGCCACAATTTCGTTGCCGAAAAAGGTTTTGAATTTGAGAAATTCCTTTTCGTCGCGGTCGAGTGATTGATTTTTAGCCAAAAAATCGTAGGCGGCGAGAAAAAATCCCCCTGTTCCGCACGCAGGATCGGCGATGGTTTTATTCGGTTCGGGGCGAATACATTCGACCATTGCCCTAATCAAGGCACGTGGCGTGAAATATTGTCCGGCACCGCTTTTAGTATCTTCGGCGTTTTTTTCCAACAGTCCTTCGTAAATCTCGCCTTTGACATCTGCACCGATGACATTCCAACTTTCTTTGCCGATCAGATCAATCAGCTTATACAATTTCGCCGGGTCTTGGATTTTGTTTTGACTTTTGGTGAAAATTTGTCCAAGAATTCCTTTTTCGTTACCCAGATTTCGCAGAACATTTACATAATGAATTTCGAGCGGAGCACCGCGAAGTCCGGCGAGACTTTCCCAATTATATTCGGTTGGAATCGGTAACGTGCGGTTATACGGCGGTTTTGAATATTCATCCGCCATTTTGAGAAACAAAAGATAGGTCAATTGTTCGAGATAATCGCCGTAAGAAACTCCGTCATCGCGGAGAGTATTACAAAATGACCAGACTTTACTAATGATGCTGTTTGTATTTGCGTCCATTTTTCGTTTGAGAACTATCTATTTTTGTTTGGGAACTTATTTAAACTTCATACGAATCCCAAAGATTGGCGGATGTATGAACTTCTTTCATTTGGCTAAAATAGATGCGCTTTCCATCGCATCTGCTGTTAATCATCCCAAACAAGATTTTATTTGATTGAAGATTAGTTGAACGGGCAAGTTCGGTTGAGAAAACCAGTGGTCTAACGCCGCGTGAATATCTGCCCGAACATCCGATTGCATCAGCTCGCGGATGTGAGTAACTTTCGTTATCACCGGACGAAATTACTGTCGCATATGGATTCATCTTTTTCATAAATTCAACTGAAAAATCTTCTGAACCATGATGGCAGCTTTTGGTAACATCCACTTCAAAAGGATTGTTTGCGCCATATTTGCTAATCATATAGTCTTCAGATTTTTCGTTTGAGTCACCCGCAAAAAGATATGTTCGAGTTCCGTAGGTTATTTTCAAAACGAGGCTGTGACCATTGATAGTATGGCT
>DAORIL010000226.1:0-9395 GCA_035438525.1 Pyrinomonadaceae bacterium | reverse complement strand
TATCGAGCTTGATCTTGATGAACAATCAATCGCCGAAATAGCCTTAATAGAAAACCTCCAAAGAAAAGACTTAACCATTTGGGAAGAAGCCGACGGGTTAGCTTCTTTGCATTCCCGTTTTGGATATACCCATGAAGATATCGCTAAAAAAATTGGAAAAAGCCGAACTACAGTAACTGAATCAATGACCATTGCGGGGATTCCAGATAACATCAGAGAAAAGTGCAGAATGGCTAAAATAAATGCCAAATCAACCTTATTAGAAATAGCCAGGCAATTTGATGATGCTGAAATGATTCGATTTATTGAACAAATTTCTCAAAAAGGTTTAACCCGTGAGGAAGTCAGACAAAGTGCACGTCCCAAATTAAACCAGGTAAACACTCAAACAAATCAGTCTAGTTTGAAAAAACCAACAACTCCTAAACTCAACGAAACATTGCCTCAAATTCCGATTGAATTAAATAATTTTGAATATCAAGCCGAAGATAAAAGTTTTAATTTAACCATTCAGTTTGGAACTGAATTTGATAAAAAAGACATACTTCGGGCGTTAAAAGAAACTTTTGAAAAAGTTAAAGCCAGTTAAAGCCGCTTAAGATACATAATCTTTATTATCGGACGCAAACTATTAATTTAAAAATGATACCCTTTTTGTTCCTAATCTCTATTAATCGGACAAACGGAGTTGGAGTTTAAGTTCCGATTGATTTCGATAAATTATTGCACTTGCTGAACCTTGCCATTTTACTTTTTGAAACTCTTGAAGCAAATCAAAAATATTATTTATGGAAACCTCCCAAAACTTTAGCAAAACATCTCCTTTCTTAAAACCGTTTTTCTGAGCTAACGAATCCGCCGGAACATCTAAAAACAAAACTCCTTTCGTTTCACTTAAACCAAATGCCGATTGTTCCCCTAATGTTTCTACATTTTTGATGGTTGCGCCTTGCCAAATTAGTGACTGGCTAATCTTTTCCTCAAATTCAGTTAATAAGACAGGTATTTGAGGCTTTTTGGCAATTCTTTGTAACCGTTCTAAAGTGACTCCAAAATTCATTGGAAAATTCTTAAAACCGACCTTAAAAGCCTTGGACATTGGCTTAATTTGAAAATTACCCAGCTTTGGATTAATAAAGTCTCCGTCTCCTGCCTGACTATTTGTATCTAGTTTGTCGGTCTTTGAGGAATCAAGAGATTTTTTTGAAAGAAAAAAATTGTTGTTGATACTCTTTCCCCAATTTTCATTCAAAACCGGAGCATACGAAATTGTAACTATATTCCTTTCGAATGAATCTCCGCTGTTTTTAAGCCAAACGTGAGGATGTAAAGTATTGTTAATCAGGATGTTATTGAAAACATTTCGGTGATAACCCTCTCTTAATTTTAAGCCTCCGTTTAACAAAACGTTATTATAAATTTGATAATTTGTGCTGCCGTCATCCAGATCAATATCCCAACCGTGGTCACAGCTAAACCTATTGTTTCTAATAATTATGGGTTTGGTAACATCTAACAGCTCAATCCCCTTTTTTTCCGCTACAACTTTATCTATTTGATTCCGGTCAGGTTGCCAAAATCTATCCCGCCCCCAGGAATTAAAAGCCCCGTTATCACCTGTTTCCAACACCGTCTCAAAGACTTCATTGTTTACAATCAAATGTCCACCCCAAGTTCCGCCGCCGATATTTATTCCGGCTCGTGGCGTATGGTAAATAGTGTTATGAGAAACTGTTATACCTTCAGCCATATCAATATCAACTCCGGCTGTTTGCTTTTCCACCATGCCGATATGATGAATTAAATTGCCTTCCGCAACACAATTTTGCGGATAGTCACTATTTTTTGCTCCCGTTATCAGGTCAATTTCGTTTAGCGACAATACTTGCCCGTATTCAAAAGCTGGAGAGCGCACGCCGTTTGGATTTCCGACAAATAGAATCCCGCTCGCCCCAAGATTGAAAAGATGATTGTTTTTAATAAGATTATTTTTGTTGTAATTACTTAAAAAAATTGCGTTTCCACCGAGTTCGTGAAAGTCACAATCCAAAATTTTCACATTTTCCGCGCCTTCCAACAAAATTGCACCACCACGATAAATCCTCCAATCGCTCCGCAACATTGGTTCTCTTGTCAACATAAATGTCCTGTTTGTTTCAGTGAAATTTAGATTTTGAATGGTAACATTTTTGATAGGTTTTTCAATGTTTCCACGCAAAATAAATAATTCGCTGAGGGTTCCAATTGTTAGTTTGGCTTTTTGCAGATCTATCCCGTTGGGCGGAATCAGATATAATACTTTTGATTTTGCATCATAAAACCACTCGCTAGGAGCGTCCAATTCTTCAAAAACATTTTCTACAAACCGCATTTGATCGTGTAGTTTTGACTCACGGTTTATTTGCCAACCGCCTTCCAAAATTAGATTTCCATTTGCATCTTTCCCTTTTGAAATATAATGCAAACTTCCCCACCGATAATTTTGTAGTCCGTGAACATAGACATTTTGAAAATTCTTCCAAAAACTTGTCCGGGTTGAATTTATCGCGTCTTCTGCAGTTCCGTTAAAAGGTTTTCTATTTTCATCAAAATTCGGATACCGAGCCATCCTAAGAGTTTTTCCATTTAAATAAATCCTATCGGGCGGTTCATCTAGATTTATTTGTGCTTGCCAGATATTGTTTTGAAAATTTTTCCAATTAGCGGTAATTGGTTTTGCTCCAATTAAATTCACCTTTTCATTTTGGAAAGCAGTTATTTTGAGTGATTTAAATTGAGCTTCATTTGAACTCAGCACAATACTTCTTTCAAAATAGTAATCGCCGCCGTGAATTTCAATAGTCACATCTTGGTTGGCTAATTTTTTTGCCCGGTTTAAAGCTAGTTCTAATGTATGAAATGGTTTAGCAAAAGTCCCATTTCCATTTTGTTTAGCATTTTTCGAAACAAAGATTTTAGTTTGACAAATTGAATGATAAGTTAAAAACAAAAGGGTAATTAATGAATAACTCAATAACTTCATATGTTTGCAACAACTTAGGTTAATAAAAAACTCAAAAGTTTGAACCGACTTGGAGAAATTAGGGTTTAGAAGTCCTACCAATTGGCGACAACGATTATAACTTTGCTCCTCCCTTATACAAAGTCATAACACAGGTTGTTTTGACACTTCCCTTGCAAAAAGATAAAATAATTCTTTTGTAATTCTTGCCCGAATTTTACATATTTCTAACAAAGGAGTTTTTACAATTGAGTAACGGTAATTTTCTATTTACTTCGGAATCTGTCACCGAAGGACATCCAGATAAAATTTCTGACCAAATTTCTGATGCAATTCTTGATGCAATTTTGGCACAAGACCCGACTGGTCGGGTTGCCTGCGAAACTTTGGTTACAACAGGTTTAGCGGTTGTGGCTGGTGAGATCACCACAACTGCAAACATCAATCATCAAAAAATCATTCGAGATACCATCAACGAAATTGGTTACAATGATGCCCGTTTTGGCTACGATTGTAATACTTGCTCGGTTATTAACGCGCTCGGCACCCAGTCTCCTGACATCGCACAAGGTGTTGACACAGGTGGCGCAGGCGACCAAGGCTTAATGTTTGGTTTTGCCTGTAATGAAACACCTGAACTAATGCCGATGCCGATTCAGTTAGCCCATAATTTAACCAAAAAACTTTCAGAAGTTCGTCGAAACGGTGCGCTTCCATATTTGCGCCCGGACGGCAAATCGCAAGTTTCGGTTGAATATCGCGATGGAAAGCCATTTCGCATTGATGCAGTTGTAATTTCTTCACAACATGCCGACGAGGTAACTAACGAACAACTTCGTGCAGAAATCAAAGAACATGTCATCGAGGCTGTTATTCCTTCTGATTTATTGGATGAAAACACCAAATTTCACATCAATCCGACCGGACGTTTTGTGGTAGGAGGTCCAATGGGTGATGCAGGATTAACTGGACGTAAAATTATTGTAGATACATATGGTGGCTATGCCCCGCACGGAGGCGGTGCCTTCTCCGGCAAAGATCCCACGAAGGTTGACCGTTCAGCCGCTTATATGGCCCGCTATATAGCTAAAAACATTGTTGCTGCCGGATTGGCGGATAAAGTCACTGTTCAATTAGCCTATGCGATTGGTGTTGCAGAACCTGTTTCAGTTCTAGTTGATACACATGGCACTGGAAAAGTTGAAGAAGATAAACTTTCTGATGCAGTTCGCAAGAATTTTTCATTAACCCCAAAAGGCATTATTGACACTTTAGATTTACGTCGCCCAATTTACAAAGAAACTGCAGCTTTCGGACATTTTGGACGTGAAGGGTTTTCTTGGGAAAAAACCGACAAGGCTGATGCTTTGTTAAACACTTTAAGTTTGGCAAATAATGCCTAAGTTTATTTCAAAATCCGGATTTCACATTCCTAATTAATGAAGTGAAGTCTGGATTTTACCTTAATTACTCAATTTTTAACCCCAAAAACTCGGAATTAAAAATTTGAGATCTAAAATCAAAAGATTATGGCAAAAGAAGGAATTTCAATGCAATACGACATCAAAGATATAAACCTTGCCCCGCAGGGTAAACAAAGAATCGAATGGGCTGACCGTGAAATGCCTGTTCTTAGACTTATACGTGAGCGTTTCGAACAAGAAAAACCGCTTGAAGGTATCAAAATTTTAGCCTGTGCTCATATCACAACTGAAACCGCAAATCTTGCGAGAACTTTACAGGCCGGCGGAGCCGAATCAGTTCTAATCGCTTCAAACCCACTTTCAACCCAAGATGATGTTGCTGCATCATTGGTTGCAGATTGGGGAATTCCGGTGATGGCTATTAAGGGCGAATCAACCGAAACCTATATGCGGCACGTCCGCGCTGCTCTGGAAACTACGCCAAATGTCATCATTGATGACGGTTCAGACGTTGTAGCCACAATGTTGAAAGAAAAGCCGGAATTGGCTAACTCAATTATTGGCTCAACCGAGGAAACCACAACAGGTATTGTCCGTTTAGAAGCAATGGTTAAAGCCGGGGTGTTAAACTTCCCCGCTATGGCAGTTAATAACGCTCAGACCAAACATTTCTTCGACAATCGCTATGGAACCGGGCAATCAACCTTGGACGGTGTCATTCGTGCTACTAACATTTTGTTAGCTGGTAAAACCTTAGTTACGGTTGGTTATGGTTGGTGTGGTAAAGGTGTAGCGATGCGTGCCCGTGGTTTAGGCGCAAACGTAGTGGTTACCGAAATTGATCCCATTAAAGCAATCGAAGCCGTAATGGACGGTTTCCGGGTGCTCCCAATGGCCGAAGCTGCTAAAGTTGGTGATTTCTTTATTACTGTCACCGGAAATCGTCACGTTGTCGATAGAGAGCATTTTGAAGCAATGAAAGATGGCGCAATCGTAGCAAATAGCGGACACTTTGATTTGGAGTTAAACCTAACTGCCTTAAGAGAAATGTCTAGCGAAGTTGCCCAACGGCGTCCTTTTGTCGAAGAATATATCGGCAAAAACGGTAAGAGTGTAATTGTTTTGGGTGAAGGTCGTTTGATCAATTTGGCTGCTGCCGAGGGTCATCCTGCTTCAGTTATGGATATGTCCTTTGCAAACCAAGCCCTTTCGGCAGAATATTTAGTTCGCCATCAAGGAAAATTGACTGCCGGTGTCCATGTGCTTCCATCGGAAGTTGATCAGGAAATTGCCTCGTTAAAATTAAGGGCAATGGGAGTTTCAATTGATACTTTGACCCCTGAGATGGTTGAATACATGAACTCATGGGAAACCGGAACTGAAGAGTAAACTTCGAGACAGGATTTAAAACTGAAAAAGGCTAAGGTTATTTAAACTTTAGCCTTTTTTTTAAGAATATTTTTAAGTTTTGACTTTTGTTAACAAAATAGTTCCTAAAAAGGCAAATAAAATTAAAGGGCTCCAAACTGCTACTTTGGGATTTAGTAATCCACTCATTCCAAACTGTTCAAAGCTACTTGTTAATCCCATAAATAGAAGCCAAAGTCCGACTGCATAACCAATTGTCATCGCCTTCCCAGTTCGGCTGAGGGTTAAGGCAAAGGGTGCAGTAAATAATGTTATTATCAACGGCAAAAATAATGTGGCGTGCCTTTTTTCTAAAGCAATTGAGTAAATACTTTTTTCTGTTTCGGAATCTGTTTTATCCAAAAAATCTGATATTTCGTTGGAAGTTAAATGGGCCGGTTTTCGTAAAATTTGGTTGAAAGGATTATAACTTTCAATAACTTCAGTTTGATTAGTTACATTCTCTTGATTCTGGGGAATTCCATTGACCCAATTAGTTTGGTCAACTTTTCCCAAAAAGTTAATTTTATTATCCTCCCATGAGGCTTCCTCAACTTTTAAAACCTTTTCCAGTTTCACTTCCTCCGTTCCAAATTCATAAACAGACAGATTTTTAACCCTTTGGGTTTGCAACTGAGATTCTTTGGTATTTTCTAAATCAAATGAGTAAATCCGTGAATCAGTAGCTACCCAATTTCTACTCGTATTTAAGGTCATTATTCCTTTATTTCTGATCTGTGAACGTAGAGTATCCTGAATTTGATTGGTGATCGGTGCAATTTTTTCTTGTATTCCCCAATTTATCAAACCAATCAACATCATCAATAAAAAACAAGGAATTAATAGCCTGTAAATACTCCGTCCGGCCGCTGTCCAGGTAACAACTTCATTTTGTCTAGACTTAATAACGTAAGTTGCTAAAGTTGCAACCATCAATGCCGAGGGGGCAATTTGGATATAAACAAATGGCAACAAATACAAAAGGTATTTGATCAAAAGAGAAAAACCGTTTGGAATACTTCCGGCAAACTTCCATAACTCAAAAGCAGTAAAGATGAGATAAATTGCCGATAAAAAGGAAAGTGTAAGTAAAAAATAGCGAAATAAGCTGGTTATTATATCGTAATCTAAAATTCCCGTTGAAAAGTTAAATAAAGATCTTTTTGGTTTGAGCCCGCTTAATTTATTTGCCAAATTTAGTTGGTATTTTTTTAACCAATTTCCAGTAGAAGTTAAAAATAACCTTTGTGACAAAAAGAACCAAAAGATTGCTAAACTCGTTAAAATAACGGGTAATAGACCTGAAAATAAAACGCTTATTTTTTCAGTTCGCGCCAATTGCTCACCTAATAAAGCAACTAAATAATAAATAATTAGACTAACCAAAGCCAGAAAAATACCCCAACCACGTCCCCCGCGACGGCTACTAAGTCCAATTGAAGTTCCTAATAATGCAAAGATTAGCGGTGCCATAGAAAGCATTATCCTTCTTTGCCATAAAATTTCGGCTTCAATTTTTTCCTTACCGATTTTACTTTCAGCGTATTTGGCTAGTTCCCTTAAACCTAGTTCTTCTGGTGTCTCCTCACTTTTGCTTATTTTCTCGGCTAATTCCTGTTTCTTGGTTAAAATCGGAACTCGGGATTCTCTGAATGTTTCGGTAACCAATTTTTGTTTTGAGTTATTTAATGAAAAGGAATTTATTGTGGCGTTTTCAAGAACCAATTCAGTTCTTTCTGCATTTTCCCCATTTTGAGAATTTTTTGCTTTGGTATCAACCCTTCCATTTCTTGACGTTATCAGACGCACTAAATTATTTTTCTGGTCTTCATTATAAATAAAAATATTTTTCCAGGTCCCCTTTTCAAAATCAACTTCTTTTACATAAATGGTATAACCTTGCACCTCTGTGTTAAAAACACCTGGTTCAATTGGCGATTCCAGTTTATAGAGTGCCGTTTGAATTGCAATTTTTCTCACGACCTGAGCCGCAAAAGGAACACCTTTTAAGTTTATAAAAAAAGCAAAAAACGAAAGTGCTAAACCTAAAATTAATATTGGGAGCGTAATTTGAAAATTGCCAACCCCAACTGCCCTGATAATAACCAACTCACTATCCCCTTGCATTTTAGCCAACCCGATTATTACCCCAATTAAAACTGCCATTGGGCAAGTAAAGGCAATAACATTTGGGATTAAGGCAAAAGTAAGCTGCCAAATCAAACTGGAAGGAATTGTATTGTTAAAAAAAATATCAGTATAACGACTTGCCTGTTGAACAAATAGAATAACGCTCAAAAGCAACCACGAAAACCCTAAATAAGGAAGGATTGCACGGATCAAATAAAGTGAAATTTTTGGACTGATTGTTTTCATTTTTAAGCGGTTTGGGAGTTTTATTTTCCAAAAGCCAAAATTCTTTCGCCAACCACGTCTTTCCCCAGTATATGCGAGATTATTCTCTTCAAAATAAAAGAGATTTCTTTTACTTCATTTGGCTTTTCGCTCGTAAATTCTAAAAATTTTGAGGGGGAAAGTGCTTGGGCAATCATAAAAATCTTACGTTCTTCATGAGAAATTTGCCAATTGCCTTTCGTTTTCTGACAATTTTGGCAAAGTAAATGGAAATTAATTTGGAGATTTACACGTTCATTTTGAAAGAATTCTCTTTGACAAACTTCGCATTTATTCCAATTTGGCAAGAAACCAGCCAAACGGAGCACCCACAGTTCAAAATAAAGACCAATATTATCAAGTAATTGAGGACTTTCGACAGCTGTTTCCAAACAAATACAAGCCATTCGGTATAATCTTTGGTTTGGTTCATTTGGGGGAGCAAATTCTACTAACAACTCACTCAAATAAGCAAATTTTTGCAGAAATTCAGGTGTTACTGCATTTAAGAAAAATGATTTTTTGAGTTCGATCTGATTAATCTTTACTAATTCGCTGTCTTCCTTTTGAAAATAAATCAAATTTACCACGGAAAAGGGCTCTAAACTCCCGCCAAAACGACTTTTCAAACGTTTAGCACCTTTAGCCACCCCCCTGATTATTCCTTGATTCTGTGAGAGAAACACGACTATTTTGTCCGCCTCAGCTAAGGCGTAACTTTTTAAAATTAGACATTCAGTTTCAATTATTGCCATTTTTACCAAGGAATAAAATAAAATAGCCAAGCTAAACCAAGACTGATTAAGGTAAACTGGGCAAAAATTTTAAGCCCGAAGAATAGTTTTTCTTTATTTGTTCCCGGTGAAATTGCTCCTAGGACAATACCTGTAAACACTGCAAATCCAACTAAATATAAAAAATGAATCATTCCTTTCTCCTTGAGGCAATATCAAAAGCATCAATTGTTGCTAAAAAGTTTAAAAGCCCTGCAACCTCTAAAAACCTGCCCCCATATTCAAACGTTGCCCAAGATGCAACATTTGGTGGTGGATTCATTTGTAAAAACAAACTAAGCAAAAAACCAATTCCATTTCCAAGTTTGGCAAAGAAATTCAAGATAACTAATAAAGCACCATCCTTAAAATCAAAGCCCGGGTAGTATGCGCCAC
>DAORIL010000225.1:0-9407 GCA_035438525.1 Pyrinomonadaceae bacterium | reverse complement strand
TCTTTGATATTCTACCAAAGACAGTTTTCTCTCCACTTTTATTGAACCACGTCATAATGAGGCGTTGGATAAATTGGAACGTGAATCAACCGAAATTCGTGAAGATAAAGCTGACCGCACTGCAATTGCCAATATTTTTACCGAAATGGCGATGCGTTTGACTAACGATTTCAAATTACCGACTGAATAAGTCTCAAGTCTCAGGTCTCATAGTTCCAAGTCAAAAGAGAGGTTTATCATGCCAAACTTGAGACTTGAGACTTTGAGATTTGAGACTTAAAAGAAAAATGTCAACGAAAACGGCAAAAATCGAAAGCGACGACATTTCCTTAACTGCCCCTAATGAGTTGGAATCCCCCCCTTTGGCAAACAGGAAAAGCGATTTAACTGAACTCCGCCGATTAATTGTGCAATCGGATGAGGTCAGCGAAGTGTTGCCTGCCGCCTTTACCCAAAGCTCAAAAAAAGATAATCAACTGGCAAAAGCCACGCTCCCGTTAGTCGAAGCTAACATTCGCCAATCTGTGCAGCAAAATCCCGAAGTTTTAGCCGAAGCACTTTTCCCGGCTATCGGACCCACGATCCGTAAAGCGATTGCCGAAGCCCTGAGCCAAATGATTCAATCATTGAATCAAACGCTCGAAAATAGTTTTTCCCCGAAAGGTTTGAAATGGCGATTTGAAGCCTGGCAAACCGGAAAATCTTTTGCCGAAGTCGTTTTGCTCAATTCTCTGATCTATCGCGTCGAAGAAGTTTTTCTGATCCATCGCGAAACCGGCGGATTATTACAGCACGCTTCGGTGCAAAAAAATGTTTCCGAAGATGCCGATATGGTTTCGGCAATGCTGACAGCGATTCAGGATTTTGCACACGATTCTTTCAAAGATTCGGAAAACGCCACGCTCGATTCCCTGCAATTAAATGAACTTGCGGTCTGGATCGAACGCAGTCCGGATGCAATTTTGGCGGGTGTAATTCGCGGAAATCCGCCGTTAACTCTCCGCGAAATTTTCAAAGAAGCCATCGAAGCCATTCAATTTGTTCAGCAGGATGATTTTGATAATTTTAACGGCGACACCAAACCTTTTGAAAAAAGCCGCCCGATGATGGACAACTGTTTGCAATTTCAGCTAAATAACGAGAAAAAAGAAAAAAAATTGTTCACGCCATTCAATGTTTTAGCTGCGACTGCACTCATTTCAATTTTGTTTATCGGATTTTTTTACACGATTGATTATTGGCGTTGGTCCTCATATTTGAACCGCTTAAAATCTGAGCCGGGAGTGGTCGTCACCGAAGAAAGTCGCGGCTGGTTTACTAATTCAATTAACGGTTTGCGCGATCCGTTGGCAATAAATCCCGATGAAATTTTGAACGAATATAATCTAAAAAAAACCAATATCGATTCAAATTGGAAACCGTATCAGGATTTGAGCGAGCCGATGATTTTAGCCAGAGCCTACAAAATCCTGCAGCCGCCCGAAGGTGTTAGTTTTACATTTGTGGACGGAATTTTGACAGCAAATGGGAAAATTACCGATGCGTGGTATAACGAAGCTAAAAGACTTTCGGTAGCACTCGCGGGGGTTAGTAATTTTCGGCTTGGAAAAGAGGCACTGCAATCAAAGATCGAATCGCAAAACATTTATTTTAACTGCAATACGGTTGATTATACGGAAAATCAAGCGCGGAAAATTCCCGAACTAATTGGAGATTTGGAAACGCTGACCGCCACCGCAAAAAATGTAAAAATTGAAATTTGGGGGCAAGCTAATGAGACCGGAACTGCCCAAACCAATGCTCAAATCAGCCAAGCGCGGGCTGATAAAATGCGGACTGAATTTTTGCAATCCGACAAACTAAAGGCGGTTATCGAATCTATCAAGCCTGTCGGAGTTAGCACAAACGCCGATGCAGAGTGTAAAGTAAATATCCAAATTAGTTTTAAAGAGCAATGATACAGAAAAAAATTTGTATGCTTGGCGCATCGGGAGTTGGTAAAACCAGTCTCGTTCAGCGATTTGTCAAAAGCATCTACTCAGAAAAATATCACTCCACCATTGGTGTCAAAATAGATAAAAAAACTTTTTCGGTCTATGGCGAGGAAGTAACGCTTCTGCTCTGGGATTTACAGGGCGAAGACGATACACATAAGATCCGTCCGTCATTTTTACGCGGAGCATCAGGCTTTTTTGTGGTCGTAGATTTAACACGCCACGATACATTGGTAACAGCATTTTCAATTCAGCAAATGGTCGAGCACGAAATCGGCGATTTGCCTTTTTATATTCTGCTCAACAAAAATGATTTAACCGAAGACTTTGAAATTAAAGAAATAGAGATCGAAGAGCTGGAAAAAAATCACGGTTGGAAAGTTCTGCGAACCAGCGCAAAATCCGGCGAAAGAGTCGAACAAGCCTTTTACGAGCTGGCTGAATTGATGCTCAAAGGAAATTAACGCTCCGCCATTTGCGAGACTAAAAACTTTTTACTAAACTAGAAAGGCTCAATGCCCTTGTAGCTCAACGGTTAGAGCAGCGGACTCAAGATTTGAAAAGCTAAGTCAGATTGATATGTTTTTCAAATTAAATGGGTTGCTAATTTGTTATTGCAAAATAGCATTTTAGTAGAACTTCTCAAATTCGGGGAAGCCTAAATTACAAAAGTAAAATGGTAATCCCGAGCCAAGCCGAAATTTTCGGAAGGTGTAGAGACTTAACGGGAAGCGCGTAAAGCGAAGAGAAAGTCCAGACCACAAACTCGAAAGAGGCGTTGAAAGACGTAGCAGGTAAGCATAATCCGTTGGTTGTAGGTTCGAATCCTACCGAGGGCATAAAGAAGAACGGCAAATCTCTTATTATAAGAGGTTTGCCGATTTTTATTGGTCGGAATCAAAAGTAATTGTCAAATCTCAACGTGCGGAAAATCCTTAAACGATTTCCAGTTTCCGCCCCAATTTAACCCGACAATTTTTGCCCAGCGTCCGATGTTTTGATACAGTTTTTCATCCCAGGAAACTTCGCCATTGACCACAAAAGCAAAATCTACCGCATCACGAGAATTATGGTTTGATTGCCCGCCTTTGGTATTGGTCACTTTCTTTTCGCCGGGGATTCCGCGTCTGCCGATCTGGTAAAGCTTATCTTGTTCCTCATTTGAACGATAACCATTGGTGACGAGCAAAGTATATTTTTCGGCCTTTGCCAATTCAATAATCTTAAGGCATTTTTCGGCTAATGATGGCTTAACATGACTCAATTTATCAGCATTTTGCTTTTCGATTTTTTCTGGTGTCCACATTTTATTTTCTCCCCCGTTTCGATTTGAAATATTCAACGGCAATCGTTACTATTCCCGAAATTAAAGACGGAATTGTAATCGTCAGAATCAAAAATGCGATTGATTTGCCTTCAACACTTGGAACGGGAACATCTTGAAAATAAAAGAATAATCCGAAAACTGTTGCCGTAAAATTTTTAGCTAAACTCTCGAAATATAAATACATTTGATTTTCTCCTTTGGCTAATATTAGCTTGCTTAATATATTAGCATAACTTATAATTAAGACGCTAAATCAATTAGCAACATTAACAACAAAAAAGGAGGTTTTTTATTTATGACAGCTCAGGATTTTTTAGATAGATTGGATGCCATTGTTTTGGATCTGCAAACTGACGGTAAAGGTAAAACGGTTAATATTATGTTTCGTAACGCTAACAATCAGCCGAATATTTTACCGCTTTCTTCGGATGCCAATGGTGTGGTAAATGCAGTGCAATTGGGTGCCGTGTCGGATGTAGTTAATGCGCTTTCGGACTTTGTAGCAGATTATAATGTCTCAATTGCTCCATACACAGCGAAAGCTGCAGAACTGAAAACGATTGCCGAAAGTCCCGCCTATCAAAACGCGAGAGCCGGCTACAAACAGCAAAATATCAGCGAAAATTATGCTGAATTATCCAATGCGCTTGGTGCTTATGTAGTTTAGGTTTTAATAACTGAAACCTGAAAGTGGAAAGTTTTTAATTTTAATTTTTTGCCGCTTTTAGTTTTCCATTTTCAACTTAAAAAAATCCGATGTGTTGAGCGTCGGATTTTTTATGAAACTTTTTATATTTCTAATGTAATATTCTGCTCAAATTTTACATTAGAAATATAAGTTCAATAATTAAACCAGGAGAAGAAGAAATTATGGATGAATA
The DNA here is from genome assembly GCA_035438525.1 of Pyrinomonadaceae bacterium. Lineage (GTDB taxonomy): Bacteria > Acidobacteriota > Blastocatellia > Pyrinomonadales > Pyrinomonadaceae > JAIBCC01. The sequence continues at coordinate 5,205 of DAORIL010000225.1, read as the reverse complement.
CATTTTACAACTTTCTATGGATTTGGATGAGTGGACGGGAAAAGTAGATCCGAAAAGTTTTTTTAAGTCTCTCAAAAAGATTTGGGATGATGCAGGCAAAGGCACCACATATATTACAGATGGGAGAGATGATTTAATTAAACATCTCAAACAGGTTTCTATTTTTAAGGATTCAGATTCCGTTAGAAATTTAAAGAAGTCCGATTTTACGCTCCTTGAGTCTGGATTAGATTTAATAAACTTTATAGACCTTGCTAGATTTCTGAGAGACAAAACAAACGAAACGATTAAAAAATCCTTGGTTTTGGTTGCGGATACAACTTCGGTTATCCAAAAGTGGCTGAAAGACGATAACGAAAAAAAGATCATCTTTGTTGCAGGAACAACATTGGAAGAATTATGGGACAAAAAATTTGACCCGGCAGACTTTGATTCTGATGGAATCCAAACCTTAGTAACCATCTTCCGGGATGATGAATTTCTTAGTAGTTTTCCTAATCTTAAAAACCATTTTACCGTAAATGCGGTCAAAGAATTGGATACTGTCGGCTCTCTAGTTTCTTTTATTAAAGATAACGCGGTCTAAATTTTGAGGAGAAAATATGAAAAAAATAATTATTGTAATCAGCCTGATTTTTTTAATCGTTAGCGTAATTTTTTCCCAAGAAAAGCTGGCTATTTCGGCAAAATTTGATGTTCAGCGAAAGAAAATCAAATTAGTTCCTAAAACAGATCCCGTCTCATACAAAGGAGAAGATTCTTTAAGGGATTTTCTTTTACAACAAGATAAATATTCGCTCTTCAAATTGACAGATGATCTAACCAAATTGAATCAAAATTTCTCGGCATTGCTTAGTAATGATAGTCCGATTCAATGTGATATGAACGATGCAGATTGTGTTGCAATTTCGATTGATTTGGCGAATTCTAATTTGGCACCGGGTTTTTATGCTTTGCAAATTAGCGGATTAAAGACAGTTACCAGTAATACTTCAGAATATTTGATTTTTGAGGTCGGTGAAATTCCCCCGCCTCCGCTTCCCGAAACTTCAATCGTGGCGGACAAAGATGGTTTACGAAATAGAATCAGGATCAAATCTGACAAGGACATTATTGTTGATAAAACTCTGACGATAAATACCAAAAGTTACAACATTTCGGATGATAATAAATCTGTTAAAGAATCCCCTCTAACCATATCAGGCACTGTCTTAGACAAGACTTCTCTAAATCCTGACCCAAAACTTGATAAAATAGCCAACTCTTCACAAACAGGTAAAGAGTTCACCATACCTTTAGATAAACCGCTTTCAGAATCGCAAACACAGAATCTCGCCATCACCCAAGGAATTAAAAGCGCAGCCCCCGGCAATAAAGCTATCGCTTCGACCAAAGGAAAAATTATTTACCCGCAACTTCCGGCTGATGCCAGCGAATTAAAGTTGGAAAACACTTTCTCATTTAAAGGCGGGACAAACGTTAAGCCTGCTTTTAATATAGATTTTAAGTATGATGCTCAAAATCAACTGCCTGTCGGAAATTGCCGATTGGCTTTGTATCGCAGCTATCCTTGTTATTTTCATCCTAAAATAGAATTGGCATTTGGATTTGGCACAAGTGCCGGCGAAAACACAATTAGCCTAGATTTGCCGTTTAGAACTACCATCAGTTTAGGAAGTAAAGAAACTGAGAATGCAACAAATGAGCTTTCCATCCCCAATTATTCCGGTTGGAAAAAAACTCCGAGGAAAAGAGGAAATCTCTATTTTTCCGCAGGACCTAAAATCGAAGCTGATCGAAATTTCGACAGAGTCAACCTCCTCAGCGGTTTGAGGTTTGATTACAGATCATACCGTTTTTTAAGCTCAATTACCCAAAAACGTAAACTCTTAATTGGAAAATCCAGCGGAATCGAAAAAGAAATTGCCGATTTGGTCAAAATAGATTCAGGCAATACTTTTATCCCATATTTCGGAATAGATTTCGGAGAAAGTGTAAGAGCCGAAACTATCGAGGTAAAGTCCCGAAACCTCAGCGAAACTATTCCCAAATACAAAATTTTCCGCAGTTATTTTGGATTTACCGAGACTCTGGAAACAAATCTTTTTGGATTTCCGATCAATCTTTCGCTCGAGGAAACCGCGTATCATTTTGCTACCCAAGCTCGAATTGGTTCAACCAGAGACGAATATTTAAATGGTAATTTGGTAAAAGTAATTGACATTCGCAAAGTCAAGGGATTTCAGCATTACGGAAGTCTTTCGTTTGATTTATTTTTTAATCAAATGCGAAGATACAGTCTCAATATTACATACGAAAATGGACGTAAACCGCCCGAATTAAATTATCTCAATAAAGTAACGGCGGGCTTCAAAATACGTTATTGAAGTTCTCTCTAATTTCATTTTTTTCTTTCTGGAATCCGATGTTAAAAGCGTCGGATTTTTTTATAAAAATATCTGAATTTACTTTGAGTGATGGTAATATTATTTTGTATCAAAAACGAGCCTTTTTGACTTTTACTGCATCTAATTCAATTGAGATAAATTTATGTTTTGAGATGGTCAAGAAAAAGTAGAGTAAAAACTCTCAATCTCTCCTCCATTTTTTGATTTTAATTCCAACTCAAACTCCATTGGACTTTTGTAACCCAAACCTGAATGTAATCGAACCCGGTTATAGTAGCCTTCAATATAACTAAAAACTTGGCTTGTTCGACATCTTCAAAAACGCCGTCTTCGATCAGTTCTGCCTTAAATCTTGAGAAAAAACTTTCTGTCTGGGCATTATCATAACAATTTCCTTTGCCCGACATCGATTGCCGAAAACCATTCGTTTGTAATAGTAAACGGAAAGCATTTGCAGCATATTGACTTCCACGGTCTGAATGAATGATCGCACCGGCTCGGACTTTTCCCTTCCTGATTGTCTTTTGCAAAGCGGAAACGACCAACTCCGCTGTCATCGAATTACTCAGACTCCAGCCAATTATTCTTCTCGTCACTTTATCCTGCCAGATCGCCAAATAAGCGAACCGCCCTCCTCTGAGGGGAATGTAAGTAATGTCGCCAATGATGAGTTTCCCCAGCACACATTCTTCTACCTTGACCTGAGCCAACAAATTCGGTGCCGCCTTGACTCCTCGCGAATCCGTCGTCCGGGGCTTAAAGCTTTTGGGCTGAATCGCTTTTAAGTTTTGTTCCCGCATCAAACGCCGAATCTGAAACCGTCCCACTTTGACTCCCGCTTGATGCAATGCCTTTTGAATTCGCCGGGTTCCGTAACGCCTTCGATGCCCCCAGTAACAGTTTCTTACTAAATCCGCTAACTTCTTTCTCTTCAACGACGGTGGTTTGCTCAATCGTTTGCGCCACGCATAATAGCCACTTTCAGATACTCGCATCATCCGACACAGCAGTTTCATCGGATAATTTGCTTTTTCCTTTTCAATAAACCAGTAACGTTTTAGCTTCCTCTGCCGAAGATGAGCGTCGCCTTTTTTAGGATCTGAACCTCCATCTCTAATTCTCGAATCCGTTTCTTCAAAGCCGCTGTTTCAGCTAATTCAGTTCCGGATTTGATTCCATCACCATGATCTAAGGCAACACGTCGCCACTTATGAATTTGAGATTCGCTGACGCCTATTTCCCGCGACACTGATCTGACGGATTGACCGTCAAGAATCTTCTGAACGACCTGACGCTTAAATTCATTATCGTATTTCATAACTCTCTATTTTATCTAAAGAGAGTTTTCATTCCACTTTTATTAGACCACCACATCCTCAATTAGTCCGGTAAATGTGTTGTTCCGAACTCTTTTCGATGTGGTTTATTTTAATTTTTAGATTTTTCTATGCACAACCTGAACCTTTGCCATTATTTTTTTGCGATTTAAAGTGGGATAATTTTCTTCTTGTAAAAATTGAAGTATGAAAAAAAGATTACGACAGCTTTCATCAATTTTAGTTTTGGGTTTATTGTTTACTGTCTTTGTCTCCGCACAGAATGAATACAAACGGACGCAGGAACCTCGTTACAGCCCGGATGGAAAATTGATTATTTTCTCAGCCACAATTTCTAAAAGCACCGGCGATCTGTCAAAAGGAATTGCTTTGATGAATGCTGACGGCACCAATGTCCGCACTATTACACCTAATGTTCAAAATATTTTTGATCTAAGTCCGAGCATTAGCCCTAATGGCAGCAAAATCGTTTTTATTCGTCAAAGCGGCGGAAATAAGAAAGATCTTTTCATCATCAATTCGGACGGAAGCGGGTTAAAACAATTGACTGATTCTCCTGAAGCCGAAATGAATCCGGAGTTTACAAATGATGGTAAGAATGTGCTTTTTGTTCGCCGCTCGGATAGCGTCATGTTTGGACCTTTGATAAACGGGGCGTTGATTTCTCTGAATTTAGAAACGGGCAAAGAACAAACCATCCTCGGCAAAGAATTTCAGGTTATCCAGGGATTTTCTGCCCCACGCGGACTTTTTCTGGTTCTGCTTGGCAAATTGGATGACAACCAAAAACCTTTGCCGATTAAAGATAACGGGACAATGATCACGGTGGTCGCTCCTGACGGGACAATCAATCCAAACGGCGCAATTGCGTTGTCTGCTAATGCTAAATTCGTCTCCCAGATCAGAGTTTCTTATAATTCCGGCTTAACGATCATTGCTTTGGGCAACAGCGGAATAGCCGAATATTTCAGCTATCTGATCACTTCAAAAGGAGTAGAAAAATTAGCCAGCCCTTCCGGGATTGATTATCATTTATCGCCGGATGCCTCTAAAGTAATTAGCTGGGATTATGGCAGCAGTGTTTATGTCAAAGGTATCAAAGAAGATCGCGGGGTAACCATCGGTCCTCAAAAGTAGTATTTTTGGAAATTTTGAAAAAATATATGCACGGAAAATCAAGCAAAATTAATTTATTAACAACGATCTGCTTCCTTTTAAGTCTTTGTTCCGTTATTTACGGACAAAAACTTTCGTGTGTTGCTGAAACCGAGAAAATACTCATCGAAGCGGAGGATATGAACAAATTCACGGCAGATTTTTCCAAAGCTGACGGATGCGTTCGGCAAAATCCAAACTCCGTCGAAGCACTCATTATCCGAAGTAAAATTTTAGCTCTGAAAGGGAATATTGATTCAGCTCTGGCGGATGCTAATAAAGCGGTTGATCTGTCGCCGAGAAGT
>DAORIL010000224.1:0-9414 GCA_035438525.1 Pyrinomonadaceae bacterium | reverse complement strand
ATCACAGAGGCGGATTTGGACGAAACCAAATCACTTGCAGTAGATGGAGCAATTTATTGAGCAGTAAAACCAACCAAAGGAATTCCCCAAAAACCTTGGCTTTGCCAGGCAGTTTTATCAAATTTTGTATCCTGTTCGCCAATTATTGTGGCAGGGATTAAGATCTTGGTTGTGCCTAATTTATTTTCTTTGTTTAATCCGTTATTGACGATATTTCCGCCAGAATCAACCGTAAATTTAGCAGTTCGGGAAAGTTTCCCGTTTTGGAGCACTTTAATTTCGTATTCGCCCGGATTTTTGTAAATCGGAAACCATACATCACCGTTTGTGCTGTCACGCTCGAATGCTTTCGCATTAAAGGTAAAAACCATTCCATGTTGGTCCCAGGCAGAAGGGGATTGTGCAGTGGTCAAATCGCTAATAGGATCGGTAACGTTGTTACTTCCGACCGCATCAGTCGCCGCAACTTCTTTTCCGTTGTAAAATAAATGACCGACCAGATTGTTATATTCAATTATTTTTCGTTCACCACGAAACCACATCATCACTTTTAACGGACCGAAAGTGTCATATTGGTCTTTGGGTTGTGTGGTATATACCAAGGCCATTGGCATCTTCCAATCTAAGGGTGTATAAAAAATAAAATGTTTATTGAATTTAGGATTATTGGTTGGATTATCTAAATATTTGTCGACTTTGAATTTACCGGTAATCAAATCAAACTTTTTGCCTGTCAATTCATTGCTTAGGGTAATTTCAAAACCAAAAACTCCTGACTGGGCAGTTGCCTTTTTATCTTTTTCGGGTGTATGGGATTCGCATTCAACATCAACCGGATAACCAGAAGAAACTTTATTTAATTTAGCGCAAACCTGCGAAAACCAGGCTGTTCCATCCGGCATTGAAAAACTAACTGTGACAACAGAACCCGAGTCAATTGGACCATTTACTTTAAACTTTGGTCCGGGTGTCCAAATCCAAGTTTCGGTTGCATTACCATTTGAATAGGTAGCGGTCAAAATATTCATTGTCAAAGAGGTTTTATCCAAGGTTGGTTCGGTTGCGGAAAAATCGTAATGCCCGGGAATTATGATTTTTTGATCACTTTTGTTTTTTTGACCACTGTTGTTATTTTGTCCTGAATTGCTTTCAGTTTTGACTTCGGGAGTCGGTTTAGGAATTTTTGGAATTTTAGGAATTCCAAATTGGCTGAAAGCAAGATTTGGCAAAACTAAAACGAACAAAATTACGGCAAATAAAATTGTCGAATTGAAAAAATAATTTCTCATAAATTTAACCTCAAATGTTGTAATTGATTAAGTTCTTTATCGAAATGCTGAAGCGGGCGGAGTTCCAAACCCTGAGCGGGTTACGGGTCCGCCGATTTTGGTCATGCCCTTAAATTGCCAGCAGGCAATATTCCAGCTTTTAACAATTCTGCTGTTATCAACTGACCATTCGCACCAGACCCCAGAACTGGCATATTCAGCGGGAGTTTTCAACAGGTGACCACCTGCTCCATAAACTCCAACCGTTTCATCTGTAAAGCGACTGTTGAAAAGCGATAACTTATCGCCACTCAAAGCATTTCGGAACGGTGCAAGTCGGGCTTCTTCCGCCGCTATATATTGGTCGTTGATTTTTGAAAGTTGAGTTAGGAGATAAACGATTTGTTCACGGACATCTGCCACAGTCAAAGTTTGTCCTGAAATATTCAATTCTTGCGTATCCTTCAACCCGTTGTTGCGTGCCTCATCCAATTTAGAAAGTGCTTGAAGTCCTGACTGGGTGGCGATTCGGGCTTGGACTTTATCAACTTTTCCTTCTTCCAAAGGTTTTTGCCAGACCGAGATAAATTGAGCGGCTTCTTCAGCTTTTGATTTCCAAACGGAACCCCCGGTAACTGCTAAAACACGATTGCACAAGGCTTTAAGTGCAGAAATTGGCATTTGATAGGTTGAATCATCGGATTCTTTTTTTATGGGAATGGTTTTAGTTTCAGGCACTCCCGCAGCCATAACTTTTTGAATTTCACTAAGGCAGTTTTTGGCGAGATCAAACAATTGTTGTTTTCTTTCTTCACTCGAAAGATCTGAAACGATGTATTCTTCGTCGCTCAAATTATGGGTGAAATTATAGACATCATTGGAAACAGCAGTTAGTTTGCCAATCAAAAGACTCTGTGGCTGGGCAATAGCAACAATTCCGAAAAATGAATTTACAATTATTATAATAAATGATTTTTTAAACATAGATTATTAACTCCCTTCTTAGGTATTGAACCAATCCTATTTAGCAACTTATAAATCTTTTCAATCCAATAGCTTTTTAAACATTTTATGGTGATAACTGAACTAATTAGATTTGCTCCGACATGATTCTGACTTTTAAGGGCAAACATTGGCTGGCTGACAAACTCCGACACAACAACCGCTGGAACAATCCAAATTGTTTTGACAAGGACAACCGTCTGAAAACATTCCCGGACTTTCTAAAGCACATTGGCAGGTTAAAGCAGGAGCACAAGCTGGAAACGCCAACTGAGTATCGCAGCAGTTTGAAATGCAATCGTTGTTCGCCGCACATTGGCAAGCATTAGTTAGAGCATTACCTCCCATTCCTGCCGGCAAACATTCTGATTGGGCATTAATTGCTTTTGGAGCAACCACGGATATGACTAAAGGTAAAGCCGTCATTGAAGCAAATCCGATTTTTTTAATGATTTGCCGTCTGGAAAAACCTTTAAAAGATCTGTGCGAACCTTTGAAATTCTCAACCAAATTTTCACGATTTAATTGGTCTAAAGCTAGAAGAACAATCTCCTCCGAAAAATCTAAGGATTTTGCGATGGCGCTTACGGAGTTTTGTCCGTTACAAGCATCCCAAACCTTTGCGGATGTTTCGTTTAAGCAAAAAATTCTGTTCTTCGTCAAATCGTAAATCAAAATCTCGTTGTCTGTTTCCTGAACGACGATATTTTTTTGCCGACTAAGCGGAAACTTCTCTAATTCCATCTTCTAAATCCTCGCCTAATTTCTTTTCTTCCATTAAATTTTCAAGTTCCGCTTTACTATCAAAAGCATGCTTGGCTTTGACCCGGGCTTCTTTTTCACGAAGATCTACATAAGCCCTATATTTTTCTGAAAGGTGAAGCCGCTTTGCTTGTTTAAGTAAGCCTAAAGCGATTCGCATTTTCTTGACACCTTGGTCGTAATGCCAAATTGCAATTGAAACAAACGATTCATTATTTTCGTTTTCCAAAATACTTTTGACCACATCCCCAAGTCTGATTTCTTCTTCTGCCAGACTGACCATTTTTCCGGCTTCGATAATGAAACTCTTGGCGACCTTATCAGTGCTTTGAGTTGTCATAAAAGGAAAAAGTGTATTCATAAATTCACCCTTTACGTTTCTTCGTTATTTTCGGAGTTATAAGTTGTATCCTCGTAAAGAACCACATCAGGCTCACTGTCAACATTTACCCAAAAGACCTCGTGACCGCAGAAAGGGCATTCTAAAACTGCATTGCTCTGATTCTCCTGTGGAGTTCGCCAGAAAGTCAGCCGTTCATTTGAACTGATCCTGATCCGCCGATGTCTTTTTCTGGTAGTTGGTTTTGAGTCCTTTTCCATAATTGGTCCTGTGATAAAGAATGCTTGATTTAGAGGTGAAAAATCTTGAGGAAAAAATAAAATGTTGGTAATTTATCGGTAATTTTTTGGTAAATTAGTGCAAGTTTGGGGTTTGCGGGAAGTTCTAAAAGCAAATTTATGACAAAATCAGGTTGTCAAATTTAGATTAATCTACTAAAAGGGAATTGAAAATTATGCTAAAAATTGTATTTATTTTTGTTGTAGCCGCTTATGTTTTTAGCGGAATTCAAAATGCTTATTCACAAGAACCTATTCGCATCCAATTTGCTAAAGGAAAAAGCTCCGCCACGGTTAAAGGCGCAACCGGAACAAATGGGGTTTATTATGTTATTGGGGCAAAATCAGGTCAGAAATTGGTTTTAACACTAACTCCCAAAACAAAAATTGGAATAAAGGTTGAAACGGATGGAGCGGAGGGGCATTCGGTTCTGCTGAGGGAGGAAAAGGGTGGAACTTATGAAATAGGTTTGGATGTAAAAGGGGATTATACGATTTTTGTCGGTTCGACCAATCATAAATCGCTGCCATTTACATTAACCGTAAAAATTACTAAATTAACTGATATTTGAGGTTTGAACAAAGGGCTAAATCCAGCTATGAATAACAATCAAGAGCGTTATTTTGAATTTGGTGAATTTCGGTTAGATACGATTGATCATGTTCTTTTATGCCGGGGTGAAAAAATTCCGCTGACACACAAAGCCTTTCATTTGCTCTTAACCTTAGTTGAAAACAAAGGTCATCTCCTAAAACACAAAGAGTTAATGAATTTGGTCTGGCAGGAAACGGCGGTTGACCAATCAAGTCTGAAACAAAATATTGCTTTGCTCAGAAAAGCTCTCGGAGACACGAGCGAGGAACCAAAATTTATTCAGACATTGCCAAAATACGGCTATCGTTTTATTGCTCCGGTCACAACACTTTATGATGAAAACCCTGTTTTTATTGCGCAGCGGCAAACGATTACGCAAATTGATATAGAAGAAGAGTTTACAAATCAACCCAAAATTCTGAAAGCCTCTCCTTTAGGCTCAAGAAATTTTTTATTTATTTCCATTTTGGGCTTAACCACGTTACTGGGTTTTCTATTTTTTATTTTTTTTAGAAATTCTGCTAACCCTCCAAAAACCAATCCTTTTACAGTAAATAATATTGTTATCAGTAAATTAACCGAGGTTGGAAATATTGTTCGCGGGATTCTTTCACCGAACGGAGAATTTGTAGTTTACAACACATACGAACCAAACAATGGATTTGCTCTTTGGGTGAGGCGGTTGGAAAGTAAGGATTCCATTCAACTTGTCGCACCGTCGTTGACGGAAAGACCCGAGGCATTTACGGTCACTAATGATGGAAATTGGGTTTATTACGTTACAACGCAAGGGGATTGGGGAAAACGGGCAACACTTTACCGGATTTCAATTTTAGGCGGAAAACCAAGGAAAATTACCGAGCATTTGGACAGTTTTGTTTCATTTTCGCCGGACGATAAGCAAATGATTTTTAACCGTTTTTCGGAGCAAGGATGCCAATTGATTACTGCAAATGCTCTTGACGGGAGCAACGAAAAGATCATAGGTCAAGGGAAAACAAATAAGGAATTTCTTGACCCTAAATGGTCTCCGGACGGAAAAAATATTTTGTTTTACAACCTGGAACATAGAATTGACGGAAATTATTGGACAGTCTCAACTATCTCGGTTGAAAACAGTCAAATAACACCAATTATTCCACCAGATAAGCAAAAGGTTTGGTCTTTGGGTTGGACAAATGACGGAAATATTGTGATGAATGCACAAGACCCGATAACCAAACTTGGACAAATTTATACGGTTTCGTATCCTGACGGTAAAATGGAACGCTCGACCAATGATTTGTTTAATTATCTTGGGGTAAGTTTCGGCAAAAATTCGATAATTTCAACTAAAACAGAACGAATTTCGAACTTATGGGTTTCTGAGGTCAACAGTTTGAATTCAAACGCACAAAAAATTTCCACAGGATTTTTTGATACATTTGAATGGACGAATGACGGCAAAATCATTTTTGTTGCCTCCAACGGAGCCAAACGTCATTTATGGAAAATGAATGCCGATGGAACAAATAAGGAACAGATTTCGCCCGAGGAATTTGATGAATTGCTACCTGATTTATCCCCCGATACCCAATTTATGACGTTCATTTCAAATCGCGGCGGGACTTATGAAATTTGGATAAGCAATGTCGATGGTAGTCATCCAAAACAGCTAACTTCCGGTAATCCAAGAGTTTGGAATCCAAAATTTGCCCCGAATGGCAAATCCGTTTACTTTGAATACACCAAAAATGAAAATACTTTTTTAGCAAATATTTCAATTGAGGGCGGTCAAATGCGTGAAATTGTATCTGATTCCACAATTTTCTTTTACGACATTTCACCTGATGGAAAATCACTGGCTTATTCATTTCAGGACAAATCAACTGAAAAAGTAAAATTGGCAATTCGTTCTTTGATAAGCAACGAGTTTATTAAACAATTCGATGAAGTGCCTTCCAGATTTTTGAAATTCGGCTTAGACGGAAAATCTCTGATCTTCAAAAACTCAGAAAAAGATGCGGCAAGTTCCTCCGTTTGGATCCAACAAATTGAAGGTGGAAATCCAAGGCAATTAGTTGATTTCAAACAAGATGAAGTATATTGGATTGACTACTCGCCGGATGGAAAATATTTAGCTAACCTTAGCGGCAAACCTTCCTCGGATTTGATCTTGTTAAAAGCTTTGGAAAATTCTCATTAAAGCAAAAAAAATATGAAGGATGAAAGAATTGAAAGGGCAAAATCTCACTAGAGGGATTAAACATTGGCGATTGTTTTGGTGAAACATATTTTCGCAGTTACTCTACTTTCGAGAGCAGGAATTTAAGTGTTGAGGAACTTATTCTGAACCGCGAATTAGCCATTAGTAATTGGCTTTGGACCGATGATTCGAATATGGCTTTTTCAATATTCAATATATTAAAAACCTTTGGAAAAATTGATGAATATTCATTAGCTCAAAGTTTTGCGGAAAGGTATGAAGTCGGACGTGGTTATGGTCCTGCTATGCACGGACTATTACAAAATTTAAAATTGGGCGGAATTTGGCACCAGGAAGCTAAAGCATTATTTAATGGTCAAGGATCTTTTGGAAATGGTTCAGCAATGCGGGTTTCGCCGGTTGGTGCCTTTTTTGCCGATAATTTAAAAAAGGTTTGTGTAGAAGCAGAAAAATCAGCAATTGTCACTCATATCAATCCGGAAGCCATTGTTGGCGCAATTGCGGTTGCTGTGGCAACTGCTTTAGCCTGGAAATTTAAACAAGAAAAGGTTCGACCAAATCGGAAAGAATTTATTGAGGAAATTTTACCTTTTCTTAATGAAAGCGAAGTTAGAAAAGGAACAAGGCTCGCCCAAGAATTAGATTCAACGTTTTCAACAAAAAACGCCGCTGAAATTCTCGGTTGCGGTTATAAGGTTTCATGTCCCGACACCGTTCCATTTTGTTTATATTGTGCCTGGAGAATATTTGGACAATTATGAAGAGGCGCTATGGCAAACTGTTTCGGCTTTGGGTGATAGAGATACAACTTGTGCGATAGTTGGAGGAATTGTTGTGATGTATGCAGGCTTAGAATCAATCCCTAAACCTTGGTTTGAAAAACGTGAGCCATTTCCAAATTGGGTCTGAAAATTTTTTTAGTTTTTGTTCCTATTTAGAAAAATCACAAATTATCTTCGATTCCCAATCAAAAGTGAAAGGGAATCAAGTTGTCTTTGTAAATCTTCCTGGGAAATATGGGCGTATTTTTCGGGAAGATGTTTGCGATTTGAAGATTCAAAAACTGCCAGAAGTTCCATAAATTTAAGCATTGTATCATTCCGACTGGGAAAATAATCATTGAAAGCTGTTTGCAAATCCTCAGCCGTAACAACAACTTCTGCGGTTTCACGGCGTGCAGAGTTTTCCTGAGCTAGTAACAAGACAGCTTCGATATCCGCTGCTGAATAACCCAACATTTTGCCCCAAATATTAGTTTTATCAAGAACTTTTTCGGCAATATTTAGCTTGTTTCGTTTGGCATTTGCCTTGCCGATCGCAGAAACCTCACCCTCAGTTTGAGGATAAAAAAATGGGATTTTACGGTCCAATCGTCCGGCGCGTTTGAGGTCAATATCAATCAAATCGGGTCGATTCGACATTAAAATAAATAAAACCCGTCCGCGATTTGAAGTATCAGACATAAATTCCTTCATCTTTGCAATAATTCTGGAGGATGTTCCGTCGTCACCTTCGCTATCTCCCCCACTTCCAAAACTGCGGTCAGCTTCGTCAATTATGACGATAACTTGTCCGATTGCTTTAATTACGCTCAAAACCTTTTCCAGATTTCCTTCAGTTGCACCAACCCATTTTGAACGGATGTTCTTGAGCTTTACCGCGGTCATTTTTGCTTGTCCGGCAAAAGCTGTGGCAAAAAATGTTTTTCCAGTGCCTTGTGCACCAGTAAACAGCATTCCCATCGGAACGCGATTATAAAACCCTTCAATCATATTTTTGGCAATAAAATTGAGGTCTTCCTTAATGGCTTCGTGTCCGCCAACAACTTCAAATCCAAATTTAGGCTCAATAAACTCAAGCAGTCCGAAACATTCTCTTTCAATGATTTCACGTTTTCGTTGAAAAATAAGTTTATCGCGTTCGCTCTTGGCTTTATCCTGCAACTCCAAGGCGGTTTGTTCAGCCGCATCTTTCTTTTCAGGGGCGAGAAGTGCAATTATTTCTTCATTTGACTTTTCTAGGGTTAGTCCGGCAAGTTCTTTTGCTCGTTGCTCACTATGTTCAACGTCACCTAATAATTTTTTGATAAATTCGGTTCTTTCTTCGATATTTGCACCATTAGTTTGATGCGGTGTCAAAATCGAGGTTATTTGCAAAAGTTTCAAACCCGCGGTTATTTCCGTATAACGGCTCAAGGCATTTTCGGTCATTGAACTATCAATTAATTTGATGGCATTTTGCCGCGTTTCCACATCCGGCAAAGGGACTTCAATTACAGCAACTCTTGGATTTGCCACGATTTTTGGCGAAAGTTCGGATAAATTCTCTGTTAATAAAATGACAATATTATCGTTTTGGTGGATATTGGGCAAAAATGACCAGCGGTGAAGGGTGATTATCGAGGAACGGTCTAAATCCATCTGCATCGACGGATCTCCAGCGGGGGCTAAAGTTTCAGCGTATTCAAGAATTAGTGCGTTTCGGGTCGTCGTCAGGGAATTGGTGCCTGTCAATAAAACCTCAAGTGCTTCAAGCCACTGCGCTTTCGAATGCTGGGAAGTTAACCCGTTAAGAACATTGAGAGTATCCTTTCGTCCATCATCGAAACTTTTCCGAAATCCAATGCGAAAGCCTTGCGAGATATTGAAGATCCCCACCAAATCCTTACTGTTTTGTAAAACCTCTTTTACTAAAAAGTCAGTTAAAGAAAACATTTTGCCCTGGTGCAAAATCAAGTCATAAACATTGCCTTGCAAAACAAAAACTGAGGCCTCGCCCCGTAAATATCGGCGCTTTAATTCGTTAGTCCAGTCGGGTAAATTTGTTTCTGCCATTTTATTCAACTCAAATTCTTTTTAATTTCATTCCGAAAACCATTGTAATAAGCTGCTCCCCAAAGAGGAGTTTTTTCAAAATAAAAAAGATTTCCGCCAGTTAAGTCAAAGCCAACCGGCATTTCAAAT
>DAORIL010000223.1:0-9467 GCA_035438525.1 Pyrinomonadaceae bacterium | reverse complement strand
GTCCCTGGTCGCACGGCGGCTGGTCGCGCGGTGACGGAGACCAGCTGGGTAACCTCAATTTCGGCGTTAAGACAGGCGTTTACTTCCGTGAACAAATTCAGTTTCCCTTTTTCATGCATTTCCTCAAAGACAAACCGATGGATTTACCCGAGGCCTTTATGTTCGTGACGGGACTGAACGAATGGCGCAAAAAAGAACATTGGCCGCCTAAAGATGCGGTGCCGCTAACTCTGTATTTGCAAGGTTCAGGGCAATTGAAGACTACCGCTCCCACTGATGAAAACGCCTTTGATGAATATGTCAGCGATCCGAATCGACCGGTTCCTTACCTTCCCTATACCGTCAGCGGTATGACCTCAGATTACATGACCGAAGATCAACGTTTTGCCGCCCAGCGGACCGACGTTTTGGTATATCAGAGCGAAGTTCTGGACGAAGACCTGACCATTGCCGGTCCGATCAAGGTGAATCTGAATGTTTCAACCTCCGGAACCGATTCAGACTTTATCGTCAAAGTTATTGATGTTTATCCCGGCACGTTCCCGACACCCGCCACACCTCCGGGCCAACGTCCTCCGGCGAATGCCGTAAAAATGGGTGGGTATCAACAATTAGTGCATGGCGAACCTTTTCGCGCCAAGTTTCGAAACGGCTTTGTAAAACCGGAACCGATGGTGCCGAACCAGCCGTCCGCGATCCGGTTCGAGATGCCGGATGTTTATCACAGTTTCCGCCGAGGTCATCGCGTAATGATCCAAGTTCAAAGTTCATGGTTTCCGTTAGTGGATCGGAATCCGCAAAAGTTTCTGAATATTCCGAAAGCCAAAGCCGAAGATTTTCTGAAAGCGACAGAACGCGTTTTTCGTTCCCGGACGCAAAATTCATCCATTACCGTGCTGGTAGAAGGTAAACCTGTTGAATTGCGCTGAGTAGAGTTTGACGAAGCGCAAAAAGATCCTGATGGAGATAGGACTTATTATGAAGCAGAAATAGCAGTCAAATTTCTACTTCGTTGATAAAACTACAATCAATAGAAATAATCTCATAAACGACTTCTTTTTGAGATCATTAAAAGAGAATAAAACTTTCCCCGGCTACGCCCCTTTCCCGGATAGTTTATGAGAAATAGTTCGAACTGATAATCTAAATTTTTTATTAAACCCGGAGTTAAGCTTACTATCTGGAACGAATCCCGACAATCATAAATTAATGTTGAGTTTTTTAATACAGAAATTGCCGGATAATTTAACCAGGAGGACAAAGTGATAAAGAGTATTGTCATTTGCTATCTCATATTTTTGGCTGCCGGACTGGCGCAGGCACAAGGAGGATTGCCCAAAACTAAGGAGGGCCTAAATATACAGGGTGAAGAATATCCAAACGCCTGCTCATCCGAAAAGCGGAAAAAACTTCAACAATCGGTGAAAAGAGCCGCAGGCAGGACCCGAGACCCAATTGGGGCTTGGCGGTTGGTTGAGGCTTTACTCTGCGCGCCCGAATCAAAGGGCACCAGGAGTTATTTGACCGGTGTCTTGCCCTCGATAATTCGCGTTAAATCATCTGGCACAGGGCAGGATGATACTTCCGAGTTAATAAGGCGTGATGGGAAATTGATCAAATCTTTATTAGCCAAAGGAAAAGCCTGGAATGCAACAGTCAGTTCCGAGTCAGGGCAACTCGTCCTTAACTATTACCCAAATGAGGCATGTATTAGTTCAAGGACTCTAAAGTTCACCAACAAAAGGTGGCAACTGGTTGAGATGGGCGGTGCATGTGATTGATTCAAGGTATGCGAGGGCTAGTAAAAATCAACCATTGGTCAATGAAATTCTAAATAGAATTACGAGTAAGATTCAGGTTCTGAGACTGCAAATACACGAATGGACCGAAGAAAATACCCTGGCAATGATTAACGACTTTTTTTCAAATAATGAAGCCATTTAAGGGGAAATATTTTACGCGATAAACCAAAGTTGCCAATACGCAGTAAATAATTAAACTGTCGCGGAAAGGATCTTTTTTGACGCTGTAAATGAAAAATTAAAATAGAAATGAAAAATTATCTTTACCAAGTATTAATCTATTTTTCTTTTTCTTAAAATTACACCAATAAGCTCGTATTGTCAGAAAAAAGGTGGTTACAAAATGACCAGACTTCAAATAGACAAAACATTTGAACTTCTTTCGACTGGAAAAGGACGTTAAATAACAGAACAAGTTTTTTTCTTTTGAAGGAATAAATCTGATCGCATCTAAAGAATATTTTCTTCTTAGGTTTCCGCAGAAAAAAGTTTGCCTTGAGAATTAAGGATAACATTGAATCCATTAGTCTTGAACCTATCAGGAAAAATGGAATAACAGTTGGTAAAAAAGCAGTTGTTAAAAGGCATATCAAAAAAGGTTTTATAATATACAGACTAATTGATAATGAGTTACAGAGCATTGAGGCTTCATCATTAAAACATTTGATTGATCGGCGCTGAGTCAGCGGCTTCCGTTTCCAGGTTTTCCCTCCGTGAGGTTTATCGAATGGTTGAAGCAGGAAAGTTTCATTTCTTCAAAACCAAAGAAGGAGTTTTATTTGTCTGCCAAATATCGTTAGAAAGTAATTTTCCCAAAACCGAATTAAATGAATAATTATTCCCTATTTCAATCGGTTGTTATTATGGCTTTAACTTGAATTTAGGGGTTTCAAAGTCAAAGATGAAGATGTAAAAGAACTTTCCCCAACTCAAGGTGAACATATAAAGATGTATGGCAGATACTACTTTAATGTTAAAGAAGGATTGAAAAAAAAGAGTTACGCGAATCTAGAAAGCCAAAAAACAATTTTCTAGAGAATTGGGTTTGATTAGTCTTAAGCAAGATAACAAAAAATGGTTCGGTTGCCCTCGCAATTCCGTTTATGAGAGTCGTTGTAAGATACTTTTCCATCCCTACGAAAGGTTTTAATATTAATCCGTCCACGCTTAACAAATTGACTAAAAAATTAATTTCTTCACTTAACTAATTCTTTTCTAGATAACATTTTGGATGTCTTTTTAGACATTGAATTCATTGATTTTAAGCCACGTTTTAACCGAACGATTCGGACAATCTCGCGTGGCTGTGTCAACGAAAAATAAGCCATCAAACTCTTTATTGGCTATGGTTGGTGCGAAAGCTCTTTGTTTCGAAATCCGGCGAGTAAACCTAACCAATTGAACACATTGGGAGTTTGGCAATTAGCCATTCGTTAAGTTCCAGGTTGTGGCGTGCCGCGCAAAAATATACCCTGGTTTCTTATTCGTCTAGTGCCAAAAACCAGTCGAGTGAATCGGCGATCAACAAATTTTCCAAAAAAACGGAGTCGATGAGGAATTGTTCAGAAAATAGCTTTCACTCGGCATTGTTGAGGAATGCAAAATTCACGAAAAGAAATTCTAGGAAGCAGGCTTCAAAGATGTTTCAAAAAACATTTGAGATACTGTTTTCTTATTTTAAATTGCGAATTAAACCTATTGCGAGCCGACAATTTTTCGACAACTTTATTAAACAAATTTATCCAAAAAGAATTGCATAACAGTATCTGCTAGCTTTTTAGGGTCAATGTAAATAAAAACTTCTAACAATTTCACAGCAAAGCCTTTCGATCATTTTTTTTTCAATCTGGACTAAACATTTTTTTACAGATCGGGTCTTAATTATCAAAGCATTTTAAATTTCTGAAACTTAACTACAATAATTTTTCGAGTTCAGTTTATTTGCTCAGATAACTTTAAAGATTTCAAACTATGACTAAAAATCCGCAAAATTCCCGGGCTTTCACTATATTTTGTTTTGTTTTGCTGATATTCGCCCCACTCGCCTGTAAGTGGGACGGCACTGATTCTGGTGATAGTGGCAACGGTCAATCACCAAAGTTGCGAAACAACAGATCCAGAACAAACAGACCAACGGTTGCTGTGATTGTGAGGCACGCCGAAAAAGATGTCGAACCGGCTAACGATCCGAAATTGAACGTAACGGGGCAGGTTCGCGCTCTGCATTTGGCACAAACCCTCGAAGACAAAAATATCGGCGCTATTTATACGACCAGTTATCGGCGGACCAAGGAAACCGCTGAGCCGTTGGCGACCAAATTGAACATGCCGCCGAACATAATTGATGACGCATACGGGATCGCCGACAGCGTTTTGCGCGATCACGAAGGGCAAACAGTGCTCATTGTCGCGCACACGGATACGATTCCTGAAATAATTCATCAGCTGGGCGGAGAAATAATTGCCCCGATTGCAGAAAATGAATTCGACAATATGTTTATCGTCACCGTGCCCTCAGACAATTCGGCAACCTTGGTTGCCCGAACGAAATACTAAATTTTTATGGTAACAAGTCGGAGTAGTTTTAAGCCGAATGAATGGGAGGTGATCCGGCAGACTCCTTTTTGGCTGTGGAATTTATTGTGCGGCGAAACCTCACCGGAAGTCGCTCGCGCCACCTCGGAATTTTTGATAACAGAAATCGGAGATCCGCGCTTTCATTCGCCGCTCGCTCGCGTCGCATTTCGTTCCGCACTTACAGAAAATCCCCCACCGTTTGCATTTCGCCCTTCAACACAGGTTTGGCAGGAAGCCTTTACGGCTTTGAAAAACCGCTCCAAACCTTCAGAAGTCGCGCAATTTCAAATGAGTCTGGCCAGCGTTGGACGCAACCTGATAAAAAAATTCGGGGGGTGGCTGACGAGTCCTAACACTACCCACTTATCACCCAACGAGATTTTTGCCGGACGGCTCGATCAAATGTGGCGGGCACTTGAATTTGAAAATCACGAAAAGGGTTTAGATGCCGAAAGGGGCGGTTGCCCTGATAAGGAGTGGCATCGTTTTTGTTTAGCACCAATGCACGTTTGGCAGCTTTTAAGTTTGCTTGACGGACAGTTTTCTCCGCTTGAAACAACGATTCTGCAAAATCCGGTTTACCCGCTTTATCCGCCATCCAGTTATTTTCTGCTTTCGGACACCCAGCAGAAATTAGATCTTTATTACCGCGAAGTGACCAAGCCGGGCTGCGATGCTTTAGGTTATCTGCAAAATGCCGGAATTGCCGCCGATGAAATCTTGACGGCAGAAAAAGCCCAGATTTTCAAAATGACTCTGATACTGATCGGACGCGATACGGCATCGGCGAATGCAGAAAATCGTATTACTGATAAAGGCTTTGAAATACTAAACCAGATTACCGCTGCGTTAGGGCTCGACAAATCCGAAAAGTTAAACATCAGGGCGGCAGCCGCACTGACAACAGAAACAGTTGCTCAAAATGAAGTTCCGCGTTTTTATACTCCTGTTCAACCAGCTAAAAATATGAAAAACGATTTACAGAATAACGGCGGTGAAATAAGCCCCGAAAATACGAATTTAGAACCGGATTCAGTTATCATTCCAATAAATAACGAAGTGTTTTCCGACGAAATTTACGCGACCACTGAAAATACAACTGAAAATCCGCAGCCGGTTCCGACAACCGCAGAAATTGATGACGCAACAGCAACCGAACAGGCGGATACGACTCCCGAAATTGATTTGGCGGAAATCGAACGCGAAGCCGCTGCTTCAGTTCCCGTAACGCTCGATACGTTTGCCGACTACAAAAAAACAATTCACGCCTTAAACAACGATTTGCGCCAGCTTCTCGAAATTACCGACGAAATCAAGATGCAAAACGTAGGGGCGTTGATTAAGGATATGATCCGGCGTGTCGAGGAAAATAGTTTTTCGATTGCGGTCGTCGGCGAATTCAAACGCGGCAAATCCACCTTTATCAACGCTCTGCTCGGGAAAGATATACTCCCGTCCGACATTCTGCCTTGTTCGGCAACCCTAAATCGTGTGACCTACGGCGTGAAGCCGAATGTTCTGGTCAAATTCAAAGACGGGCGCGAAGAACAGATCGGGATTGATAAACTTCCCGATTATGTGACGAAACTGACCGAAGAATCTGAAGAATTAGCCTCGACCGTCAAAGAAGCCGTCGTTACTTATCCAATTCCGTATTGTCAGAACAACGTCGAAATTATTGATACACCCGGACTGAACGACGATGCGAATATGACGGATGTGACGCTTTCGGTTCTGCCGCAAGTTGATGCGGCGATCCTCGTAATTATGGCGAATTCGCCTTTCTCCGAGTTCGAGCGGGCATTTCTTGAAGACAAACTTTTGACAAGTGATCTGGGACGCGTGATCTTTCTGGTGACCGCGATTGATCGTCTGAACAATCCCGAACGGGATGCCGATCGCGTCGTTAAGGCGATCCGCGACCGTATTCGTAAATATGTGATGAAACGCGCTGCCGAGCAATTCGGTGCCGAAAGCGAAGAATACGAGATTTATCTCCGCAAGATCGGCGAGCCGCGTGTGTTTCCCGTTTCTCCTTATCAGGCATTGCAAGCCAAGGAAAAAAATGATGAAGAGTTGATGAAGAAGAGTCGTTTCAAGGATTTTGAAACCGCTCTTGAAAAGTTTTTATCCGAAGAACGTGGTGCAGTCTTTCTGCAAGTGCCGATCAACCGTCTGCTTTCTGCGGCTTTCGATGTGACTTCGGCGTTCACGATTCGGGAAGGTGCTTTGAAGATGCAAAGCGGTGATTTTGACGCAGCATATAACAAAACTCTACAAGAAATTGAAATACTTCGCCGGCGTAAGGAAGACGAAATGCAAGGCGTTGATGAAGCTGCACACACAGTCGAAAACGACATTAAACCTCTTATTCTTGAACTCGACGAAATTATCCGCCAAACTGCCGCAAATGTGATTGATAATTACGAAATTACCGAAACCGACCTCGGAAGCGAGTCCTTGATCAAACAATTAACCCAACGCATCAACAAACAAATTCAGTCGGACATTCAAAACGCCTCCAAAACACAGCTCGAAAAAATTCAACTACTCGTCCAGCAGGGAATCACCCGAGAAACTTTGCGCTGGAGCGATTTTTCAGATGAACTCGGCGAAATGTCGCGGGGTATCGAAAGCCGTTTCGGAGCAGTCCAGATCGAAGCGAACGAAAGCACCGTCGCACAAGGCGCAGGAATTTTAGCGACGTTGATGGGTTTAGGCGGAATGTATACGGGCTATCAGGTCGCCGGTGCTAAAGGAATGCTAACCGGCGGCGTGGCAAGTCTCGGCGTTGGGATCGGCACAATGGTTGCACTTGGGGTAGTCGCCGGAACATTTCTCGCACTGCCGGTTTTAATAATCGGAACACTCCTTGCTCTGCCGGCGGGAAGCTGGCTGACGAAAAAGTTTTTCGGCGAGGAAAAAGTAAAAGCCTTTCGCGAAAATCTGAAAAAACAGACGCTCGAGGGCTTAGAGGCGCAATTCGCCCAAGGCGGCATCGAAAAGAAAATCATCGCAGAAATTGATAACGCTTTTGACGCATTAAAAGACAAAATCCACACCGAAGTCGAAGCCACCCTTCAGGATACCGAAAAAACGCTGGCCGATCTGCGCTTGAAACGCGAACGCGACGAGATTTTAAGCGATTCCGAACGCCGGCAACTTTACAAAATGCGGCGCGAAACGATGATTATTCAGAAACGCGCCGAAAAGCTCAACGATCTGCTGCTGAAAATTGCTTCAGTTTAAAACCACTAAAAACCTTCGCAGAGCAAATAATTAATTTCAAAAGGAACAAAATATGTCTGAAAACACTTTAGCTTTTAATGATAATCCGACCGCGAGTATAAATTTGAATTTTAACCGTTATATGGAACAGCGCACTAGCGAAATGTCACGGCATCTGATCAACGGCATTCCCGATTACGCTTTTACAATGGATCTTGAACTGCGGCGCAAACTGGCAGCGATTCCGGGCGTGCGCGTCCTGGCTGGCGCGATTGCTTCGGCCCGACTTTCGTTTGAAAAACAGCTGATGCTGCAAAAAGGGGTTGCCGTTACCCCCAAACAATATCCCGAAATTTACGAAATGGTGCAGGATTGTGCCCGAATTCTCGGCATCGGTGTTCCGGAAGTTTATGTAATTATGAATCCGGTGCCAAATGCTTACACGCTGGCATCAAACCAGTCCGCTGATATGGTCGTTGTGCATTCGTCGCTCGTCGAAATGACAACACCCGAAGAACTGAAATTTATTCTCGGACACGAATGCGGACATATTCATAATCTGCATAGTGTTTTTAATACGGCGGCGATCTTGCTGACCGACACCACACTCAAAGGCTTGGTCTCAGCGATTCCAGGACTTCAGTTGGCGATTTTTTTGGCGGCAAAGGGATTGGGAATGTTCTTTTCGCATTGGAGTCGAGCCGCTGAAATCACCTGCGATCGGGCAGGGGTAATCTGCACGGGTTCGATCTCCGCCGGACAAACTGCGCTCGCCAAACTCAGCACGGGCGGCGTGTCGGCTTACGGCAAAATAGATATTCAGGAATTTATAAAACAGCTCGAACGGACCCAGGCAACTCCGCTGCGTCTGATGGAGTTGACCGCTACCCATCCGCTCATTCCAAAACGTCTCAAAGCCCTCGAAATCTTCGCTGACTGCGACGTTCTGCACGATTGGCGACCCGAAATGCGAACGACCAACCCCCCGCGCCCGCATTCGGAAGTTGACGCAGAAATTAAACAACAAATTAGAGTTTTGTAATCAGGAGAGTAAGAAAAATGTCAGAAAATATTGAACAAACAATTGAATCCACTAACCTTGAAGAGGTTGCTTCACAGGCTTTAAACTCCGCGACGGGGAACGTTGAAGAATTAATTACAGCTCCGCCTGAGGGCGATCCGATTCTCGATTTAAGCACTCAACTCGTGCACTATGACGCGGGCGAACTCAAGAACGAATTCCTTACTATTTTGGACGAAATGACAACGCGCCTACAAACCGGGGATGCCGCGAAAATACTCGGCAGCAACCTGATGAAAAAGTTTCGTCAGGCTGAAAACTGCATCCGTGCCAAACTCAACGGTGATTTTAAACTCGTTGTGATGGGCGATTTCAAACGCGGCAAGTCAACACTGGTCAACGCGCTCCTGAAGATGAATGTGGCAACGACTAATGTGACCCCCGAAACCGTCACCATCAACGAAATCGAATGGGGCGAAGATCTGGCGGCACAGGCTTGTCTGACAAATGGGGCGCGCGTTGCGCTCGGTGTAAATCAGCTTGAGGCAGACACGCTTTTGCCCTTTGTCGAAAAACTCGAGGAGCAGGACAAGGGGGTTGACCATATCGAAATCAAAGCTCCGATTGATTGGCTACGCGGCGTGCAGCTCGTTGACACCCCCGGGATGGGCGATATTTTAAACCGTTTTGATCGTCAGGTGCAGGAATATCTGCAAAGAGCGGACGCAATTATTTTTCTCGTGTCTGCTCTTTCGCCGTTGTCTGAAACCGAAGAAAATTTCTTACGGCTGTCGCTCAAACCGGCGGATTTCAACCGTCTCATCTTTGTTGTTAATATG
>DAORIL010000222.1:0-9494 GCA_035438525.1 Pyrinomonadaceae bacterium | reverse complement strand
GCCTTTTCGATGTTTGGTTCAAGCGGTCCGCTGTTACCGATACAAGTTGTGCATCCATAACCGACTGTATTAAAACCAATTGCGTCCAAATATTCTTGCAAGCCCGTCTTTTCCAAATATTCGGTCACAACTCTCGAACCGGGTCCGAGCGAAGTTTTAACGGTTGGTGCGATCTTCATTCCGCGTTCAACGGCTTTTTTCGCGACGATTCCGGCGGCTAACATCACGCTTGGATTTGAAGTGTTGGTGCAGGAAGTAATCGCGGCAATTAAAACATCGCCGTTGCCGACTTCGACTTCGCCCGCATCAATTTGTTTTTGTCCATACATTGGCAACTGACGTTTGCCGTTTGGTGCGCCGAGGGTAATTTTGAAGCGTTTGTATAAATCTTCCGGTTTTTTGGCGTAACCGCTATCTGGAATCGGTTTTGAAAATAATTCGGCAAATTTTGATTTCATATTGCCGAGTTCGATGCGGTCTTGCGGACGTTTCGGACCTGCCAGACTTGGTTTGATCGAGCCTAAATCCAATTCTAAATTAACCGAATAATCAACTTCATCGGCTTTTGGAATTCCGAACATCTCTTGCGCTTCGTAATAATTGCGGATTGTTTCGACATCTTCCTGACTTCTGCCTGTCGCGGTAAAATAATCCAGAGTCTTTTCGTCAACACCAAAGAATCCCATCGTTGCGCCGTATTCGGGAGCCATATTGGCAATGGTGGCGCGGTCGGTAGCGAGCAAACTTCGTGCGCCTTCGCCGTAGAACTCGACAAATTTTCCGACAACTTTCGCTGCTCGTAACATTTCGGTCACGGTCAAAACCAAATCTGTAGCAGTTACGCCTTCATTCAGACTTCCTGTCAAATGAACACCAACCACATCAGGAGTCAGAATATAGACGGGTTGTCCGAGCATTCCGGCTTCGGCTTCGATTCCGCCCACGCCCCAACCGACAATTCCCAGCCCGTTGATCATCGTCGTATGCGAATCTGTTCCGACCAAAGTATCAGGGAAATAAACTCCATCGCGCTCAAAAACACCTTTGGCTAAATATTCCATATTGACCTGGTGAACAATTCCGATTCCCGGCGGAACAACCTTAAAAGAATCAAAAGCTTGCGTTCCCCATTTCAAAAATTTGTAGCGTTCGGCATTGCGTTCAAATTCAATTTCCATATTTGCTTCGTAGGCTTCGGGTGAGCCTGCATAATCAACTTGAACGCTGTGGTCAATCACCAAATCTACGGGAACGAGCGGTTCGATTAATTTTGCATCTTTGCTCATTCGGGAAACCGTTGAGCGCATTGCGGCTAGGTCAACTAACAACGGAACGCCCGTAAAATCTTGCAAAACGACGCGGGCAACGACAAACGTGACTTCATCGGTTCGCTCGGCAGTTGCACTCCAATTGGCAATTTGGCGAACTGCATCTTCGGAAACTTTTTTGCCTTCGTCAAAATTGCGTAAAACGCTTTCTAAAACGATTCTGATACTGATCGGCAAACGCGAAATTTTCGCTACGCCTTCTTTTTCCAGTTGCGGCAGAGAATAATAAACGCCCTCTGTGCCATCACCTGTTTTGAATGTTTTTCTGGTATTAAAAAGATTGTGTGTCATAGAATTTTTAATTAAAAGCTAAACTAATTTGATTTTACGAAAAGTATTAGATTAGTAAAATGGAAATGACGCAAAATGATGACTGATAAGAATTTTTATGTAGCAAAAAAAAATAATCAGCCAAGCTAATAATAGAATGAGTTCGAGATAAACCGTCAAAGACGGCTGTAAATTTATACCATAAACTGTTTTTGGCAAAACTTTTTATTTCGCCTGACCCCTTTTACCGAAAAATCCGGCGATTAGTAGTAGAAAGACGTAACAAATTTTCCATTTTCAAATTTATGAGGTCGAAACTATGAAAATATCAGGAATCTTTATTTTGGCTCTCTCATTTGGTTTACTAACCCTTTCAATTTGCGGACAGCCCCCTCAGACGGTGACTGAAACGGATTGTTATGAGCAACTGAAAGCTAATAATTATTCGCGGACGATTGAAATTTGCACGGCAGTTATAACCGAAAAAGCTGATTCAGCCCCAATTTACCGCTCTCGCGGCTTGGCTTATCTCGCTATCGGCGGATTTGAAAATTACTCTCAAGCCGAAGCCGATTTTAGAAAATGTATCGAATTAGATTCGACCGACAAGCCATGTCATTACTGGCTGGGATACAGCAACGGACTATTGAGTAATTTTTCGGAGGAAAATTATCGTCGTGATTTTACAGATAATTTGCGGGATGATTATTCTTTTTCGTGGGAGATGACCGAACCTTCAACGGTGAATGAAATGAGATTTGCCTACCGGGAAGCCTTAGCGAGAAACGATGGCTATAGTCTGCTCCGGCTGGCAAAAATTGAAAATGAAAATCAATTATTACCCGAAGTGAAAGCCGGCGATATTTTATATAACGCCTACTTGATCGGCATTAAGCATCGCTCCCCTGATCTTTTATTCAATATCGCAAAATATGAAAATGAGGTGGGGCTTATTGAAACTAAAAAAGCGGGCGATATTCTTCAGGAAGCCTACAATTTTTCAAGGTTCAGACGTGATGCAAAAACGATGATGAATATTTCCATCTACGAGAATAATGAACACCTTATGACCACAAAAGCGGGCGATATTTTATATGAGGCCTACCTCACGGCAAAAAATAATCGGGACATCAGAACAATGCTCCGCGTTGCCGATTATGAAGCCAAGCTCGATTTAATGCCAAATATTAATGCCGAACAAGTGCGACGTGAAGCACTCTATTTTTACCAGTAAACCAAATCTTCGCCACATAACAATCCAGCACCTAATTCAAGCGTAATTGCTATTCCTCATACTGAATGGATAAATTTACTGACAAGTTATGAATAAGTTGAAGCCGTAAGATATTTATTATAGTTAAATGTTAATGACAGATTATGGGTAAATTGACAACGGCGATATTTTTTTAGCTGGTTAGGTGAATACCGATGAGGAGTTGAAGCAGTTGAATATCCCGACATAAAATTTATGCCGCCATTTTCAATGGCTTGGTCAATATTTGTAGTCCACGATTGACATCGTGGGCGGCGAAGCAGGGAATAATTTCGTCGATTTCACCGACTACCTCTAAAATTTTTATCTCAAACTCACATTAATAATAGCTTTAATTCGGAATTTCGAGCTTGATTTGCAATTTTTCCGCCAAACGTAAAAGTTCAGTAATAAACTTATGCCGTGCATCAAGTTCAAAAGACCATTTATTTTCGTTAAAAAACACTTCAATTCTGAGAATAACGGACGGTGCAGTTAAATCAAAAAGATGAATCTGAAACGGCTTTTCATCCAGATTTTCGTCTTTTTTAATAATCTCCCGCACACCGTCACAAAACTGCTCGATTTTCGCAAACTCTTGATATTGAAGGTTAAGTTTTAAGATCCAACGGCGTTGACGATTGATGCAATCATTCAAAATAGCCGCTTTGGCAATGGTCGAATTCGGCAGAGTAATCAGCGACTCATAGTCCGTAAAAATCTTGGTGCTGCGGAGTCCGATTTCTTTGACGATTCCTTTAACATGTTCGATTTCGACCCGATCATCTGCGCGAAATGGCTGTTCGATCAATAGAACCAATGAGCCAAAGAAATTACTGATTGTTTCTTGGGCAGCCAGCGCAATTGCAATTCCCCCAATCCCAAGTCCGGCGATCAATCCGGTTACGTCATATTGT
This sequence comes from Pyrinomonadaceae bacterium, assembly GCA_035438525.1. Taxonomy (GTDB): domain Bacteria; phylum Acidobacteriota; class Blastocatellia; order Pyrinomonadales; family Pyrinomonadaceae; genus JAIBCC01. Next base: position 5,727 of record DAORIL010000222.1, on the reverse strand, counting down.
AAATTTTCAGCAACAACAACTGCTCCGATAATGACGACGGCAATCCGAATTATCGTGCTGACAAAAGGGACAAGTAAATCATCTACCTGCGATTCCGATTCAATTGATTTGCGGCGCAAAAGATAAGCAATTACATCAATTAGCCGATACACCAACCAAATAACCGCAATCGCTGTCAGAATAAACGTTATCGTCCGAAAGCCGGTCAGAGTGTTTTGAGTTAACGCCAATGACCGCAACCCAAAACGAAACGCAATCATAAACGCTAATAATCCAATCGGTGAATAAATACCTGCAATTTGTTCTTCGGTAAATGCCGGATATCTTCGACGCAGATATTTTCCTAACGTAAAATCTGCAATTGATTTAGTCACCCGCCAAATAACTAAACCTAATCCGAGTAAAATGACTAATCCGATCCATTGCCAACGCTCAAAAAAAAGTGTTCTTTGTTTCAAAACCGGAGGCATCCGATTGCGAATTTCCGCGCCGACACTTTCTTGCTGAGTTAAAGTTACGCTACCATTCAAAATTCTTTCTTGTTCGATGGCCGAGACCAAAACCGGAATTGACCGCACCGTTTCTTTAGTAAAAAGCCATTCGCCGTTTTCCTGTCGGGCGAGAACTATTTCCCCCTGTGTCGAACGATACGCAAAAAACGGTTCGGCAGTATTTTCGGTCGGCGCATCTTCGATACGAAAATTTTCGACAACTTCTAAAACTTCCTTAATTTGAACGGCAATTTCTAAGCCTTTAGACACTCTAAGTTCGGGAGAAATTCCGCGTAAATCCAAACATTTTTCCGCTTCTTCTAACGGATCGGGTGTTACTCCGGCACGATTTTGTTTGAACGCTTCGAAAAATGTTTTTAAGGTTGCAGCAGCAGATTCACGCTTTGGATCAATTGGGTTTAAGTTAGACGTTTGGGCAGAAATTTCAACTACAAGAATGGTCAAAATAATAGCTGCCAAAAGAAAGAAATTCTTTTTCATTTTATTTATTAAGAAGTATTTTTAGAAATGTAGGCGTATTTTTCCATTATTTACTTTTTATTTCAAGACATTGCGAACTTATTTTGACAAAACTTTGCCAAAACCTTGGCTATACTTTTCTATTTCGATTAAAAAAGATATATTCATCTTTTGCTATATGATTGACGGTGATAGTAGAAATGACAGAAATGCGTATGTCGCTCAGAAAATTCAGAGTGAACTTTGGTCGTGGTTTATCGCGTCTCCGTCAACGTCTGTCTGCCTCGGATAATCGCTTTCTGACCTTCCTTGCTATTTTAGGACCCGGAATTATTGCCGCCAGTTCAGGCAACGAAGCTAGTGGAATCGCCACCTATTCCACCGCCGGAGCCGAATACGGCTATACTCTTCTCTGGTCTTTTGTTCCAATGACAATTTGCTTTATCGTCGCGCAGGAAATGTGTGTCCGAATGGGCGTGGTGACGGGAAAAGGTTTGGCGGATTTGATCCGTGAAAATTTCGGTGTGCGTTGGACAGCGTTGATTATGCTGGCTTTATTGATTGCCAATGCCGGAATTATCGTGGCGGAATTTGTCGGAATTGCACAAGCTTCCGAACTTTTTGGGATTTCCAGATATTTCAGTGTTCCAATCACGGCAATTGCTGTCTGGTGGCTGGTGGTCAAAGGAACTCCGAAAACAGTTGAACAGATTTTTCTGCTGATGTCGCTGATCTTTTTGACTTACATTTTTTCAGCCTTTTTGGCTAAACCCGAATGGAGTCAAGTGGGACGTGAATTTATTACTCCAAGCTTTTCTTTTAAGTCCGGTTATCTATTTACGGTAATGGCTCTTATCGGAACTACTATCACGTCGTTTATGCAGGTTTTTGTTCAATCTTCGGCAGTTGAAAAAGGTTTGGACAAAAGTGATTACAAAAACGCCCGGGCTGATGCGATTATTGGAGTTTTCTTTGCCAATATTGTCGCAGCTTTTATTGTAATCGCAACCGCTGCCACACTTTACACAAACGGAATCAAAGTTGAAACTGCCGCTGATGCCGCTCAAGCCTTAACTCCGGTCGTTGGAGAATACGCAAAATATTTGTTTGGAGTCGGATTATTCGGAGCTTCGATGTTGGCGATGGGCGTTTTGCCATTAGCAACGGCCTATAGTTTAAGCGAAGCGATGGGGTTTGAAAAAGGTTTGTCGCACTCATTCCGCGAAGCACCGATTTTTATCGGAATCTTTTCCGCTCTAATCTTTTTTGGGGCAATTGTAGCTTTGATTCCAAACATTCCGCAGATTAAACTGCTTTTGCTAACTCAAACAATTAACGGTATTTTGCTTCCATTTTTACTGACTGCAATCGTTTTACTATCTTCTAATCGTGAGATTATGGGCGATTATGCCAACAGCCTTTGGTTCAAAATTTTGGCTTGGTTGATGACGGTTGTCGTTTCGATTTTGTCAATTTTGCTGATTTTCACTACACTATTCGGGTAATGCAAAGTGATTTACGCAAACAATTCATTATTTTCCTGATTTTATCGGCAATTCTTATTCTTTTGCTGACGCTTTTAGAATCAGGGAAAACACCACTCAAAGACTATGTAATGAATCTTTTTATCTCGTCTGAAGATCAGATGGGAACCGCCGCCGGAAACCTTTTCACAAACATTATCGGGATTTTTAAAATTCTCCTCTGGATGGGATTTGTGGTTGTTGTGGTGCGTTTCATAAACTTATTGGTTTTCAATACAGTTTTGCGAAACACCAGTAATTATGAACTTGCCATCCTTTTGCGAAATGTCATTTCCATTATTATCTATGTTGTATCTTTCACCACAATTTTCAAATCTCAATTTCCCGGCACTGATCTTTCCACCGTTTTCGCAGGTTCAACTATCGTCGGCGTGGTCATCGGTTTGGCTTTACAAGACACACTCGGCAATCTTTTTGCCGGAATTGCTATGCAAGCTGATCAACCTTTCCAAATCGGCGATGTTATTAATGTTCAGGGTAAAGCAACCGGTGTTGTCGAAAGTATTTCGTGGCGCGGAGTAAAGATCCGCACTTTTCAAAACAAGGTGATTTTGGTTAGCAACAGCGTTATCAGCAAAGAATTTATCGAAGTTGCGCCAAAAGAAAACCTCAATGCCCGAATTGTTTTTTTTAATACTCTCTATTCGGTTTCCCCAACAAAAACAGCGCAATTAATTCGTGATATTGTCCGTCAGGTTGAAAATGTTTCGCCCAAAATCCGCCCGGTTGTCCGAATTAAAAATTTAGGTGATAACGGGATTGATTGGGAAGTCAAATTTTGGCTGGAAGATTACGCTAAATATAATGATACTGATGCTTTAGTTCGTCAAAGAGTGTGGTATGCATTTCAGCGCGAAAATATTCATTTTGCTTTCCCGACCCGAACTTTGTTTATCGAAGAGCAATCGTTGGAACCTAATTTCACCGAATCGGTCAACGAAATTTTTATGCGTTTGAGCGATGTCGAAATTTTTGCCCCGCTCAGCGACGAAGAAACTCAAAAACTCGCCGAAAAATGCGAAGCCAAAATTTTCTCGCCCAATGAACCGATCGTTCGCAAAGGGCAGGAAGGTAAATCAATGTTTGTCGTGCATCGTGGTTCAGTCAAAATCCAAATTATGGAAAACGGCATGCCCAAAACAGTCGCGACGCTCAAAGAAGGTGAAATTTTTGGCGAAATGGGATTATTTACAGGCGAACCGCGTTCAGCCACAGTCGTAGCCGCCGAAGAAACCGAAGTCCTCGAAATCAAACACACAGCGGTTAAACCTTTATTTAAACGAAATCCTGCTTTAATGGAAGCGCTGAGCGAAACCATCGCCGAAAGAAAAGCAATGCTCACCAGTGCAAACGAAGAAAAGAAAGAAATGGCAGTTGAAAAAGAAGGTATTTTCGTTTCAATCAAGAAGTTTTTCGGTTTGAGCTAAATATTTTAGGAAAAAAATCTATCTAATCAGTCAGCCTTTTGCCAAGACCAAAAACCAAAGCCCCAAGCCCAATCTCAACAAATATTTTCGCAAAACAGATTTTTATTGACTTATTAGAAAAATTAACGTTAAATTGTGGCAAGTTAGCGTCATCAAAATCAGACAATTTGCTTTAAAAATTTGGAGGTAAAACGGCTTCGATGTCTCAAGTTAGACTCAGTATTCCTTTAAAAGAAAAGCGATCATTTGGACAAACGATGCGACGGGATGCCTGGTGGATTCAGCCCGTTTTAACGTTTATTCCATTATTGGCGTTTGTAATTTATTCGACTTGGGCAGCGTTCCAGGGCAATCATTATCATTTCGGCAATTACCTTTCGCCATTTTATTCACCCGAAATTTTTGGTGACTCTCCGCATAGCCTTTTTGGCACAAAACCTTCATGGATCCCAAGCTGGCTTCCCTTTTCACCAGCGCTTTTGATTTTATGGGCACCTGCTGGATTTCGGATGACTTGCTACTATTATCGCGGCGCATATTACAAAGCTTTTTGGGGCGATCCGTTAAATTGCACCGTCGGTGAACCGCGTTCAGGTTATCGCGGCGAAAATTCGTTTCCATTAATCATCCAAAATCTACATCGTTATTTTCTCTACATTGCTTTGTTGTTTTTGATCTTTTTGGCGTGGGATGCAATTAACGCTTATCGTTTTGCCAATGGTTTTGGTATTGGGCTCGGCTCAATTGTTTTAACGGCAAATGTAATTTTCCTGAGCTGCTACACTTTTAGTTGTCATTCTCTACGCCATTTAATTGGCGGAAAATGCGATGAATTAGCCAATAAACCTTTGCAATGCTCGGCTTATAATGCTTGTAGTTCGCTCAACAAAAGACACATGCTTTTTGCCTGGTGCAGTCTGTTTGTCGTAGGTTTTTCAGATATTTACGTCAGACTTTGTTCAATGGGAATTTGGCACGATTGGAGAATATTTTAGAAGGATGAAGGATGAAGGATGAAGGATGAAAATAACATCCTGCACTCATCACTCATCACTCATCACTCATCACTCATTCTATGACTGATTATCAAACTTTTGAACACGATGTTCTTGTAATTGGCGCAGGCGGCGCAGGACTTCGGGCAGCGATTGAAGCCTCGGTGGCGGGCGTTTCAGTCGGATTGGTCTGCAAATCCCTGCTTGGCAAAGCACATACCGTGATGGCGGAAGGCGGAATGGCGGCGGCGATGGGCAATGTGGATGACCGCGATAATTGGAAAGTCCATTTTTCCGATACGATGCGTGGTGGTCAATACGTCAACAATTGGCGAATGGCAGAACTCCACGCCAAAGAAGCACCTGAACGAGTCCGCGAACTCGAAGCGTGGGGCGCAGTATTTGATAGAACCAAAGACGGCAAAATTTTGCAACGAAATTTCGGCGGACATCGTTATCCGCGATTAGCGCATGTTGGCGACAGAACTGGATTGGAATTGATCCGCACTTTGCAAGACCACGGCATTCACCAAGGCATCGAAGTTTATATGGAAGTCACCGTGATTTCGCTTTTGAAAGACGGAGATCGCGTTATTGGCGCATTTGCCTACGAACGCGAACACGGACGATTCAGAATTTTCAAAGCCAAAGCCGTTATTTTAGCAACCGGCGGAGTTGGACGCGCCTATAAAATCACAAGTAACAGTTGGGAAGGAACAGGCGACGGACATTCGTTGGCATTAGATGCGGGTGCGGAATTGATTGATATGGAGTTTCTTCAATTTCACCC
>DAORIL010000221.1:0-9520 GCA_035438525.1 Pyrinomonadaceae bacterium | reverse complement strand
GGCGGCGGCGGCGGTCGCGGTGGATACGGCGGCGGTGGTGACCGTTGGTAAATTTTCCAAGTAAAAAGGCAAAAGTAAAAAGTAAAAAAGTCTTTTGCTGAACTAAATAAAATAAAAAAAGGTGTAAATTGTTGAGATTTGCGCCTTTTTTATTTTGGATAAAAAGTTTCCGCAATTTGCTTTAATCAAGCTATAATGAGCGAAATAAAGCAGTTACTAAATTAACCCTAAAAAACAAAAGCCCCAAATATGTATGAAAAATTAAAATATCGTTTCTATGACATTTTAGTCGAAACGGATGATGGCGAAATAATTGATCGGATAGTTGCGGTTTTTTTGATGCTTCTAATTTTACTTAATGCGATTGCCGTTGTCTTGGAAACGGTTGATAGTTGGACCGAAGCCTACGGCGTATATTTTCACGCTTTTGAAGTTTTTTCCGTGACAGTTTTTACCATCGAATATCTGTTGCGGTTGTGGATTATGACGTATGATTCGCGTTACAAGCATCCGTTTTGGGGCAGAGTTAAATATACACTTTCAGCAATGGCATTAATTGATCTGGTTGCAATTTTGCCTGTCTTTTTACCGTTGTTTTATGCTTTTGATTTACGTTTTATTCGACTTTTACGGATTATTCGCTTGTTCCGACTTTTCAAACTCAGCCGTTATATCGCCTCTTTGGACTTGCTGGATGATGTTATCAAATCAAAAAAAGAGCAGCTTTTAGTGACGATCGTAATGATTGCAATTCTACTTTTGTTTGCTTCGAGTTTGATGTATCTAGTTGAAAATGAAGCCCAACCGGATAAATTTACCGATATTCCTTCGTCAATGTGGTGGGGCGTGGCAACTATTACGACCGTCGGTTACGGCGATGTTTTTCCGATTACTCCGCTTGGAAAATTGTTAGGAGCATTTGTTGCGTTTTTAGGAATCGGAATGTTTGCGCTGCCAACCAGCATTTTGGCATCGGGATTTACTGAAATTATTGAGAAACAACGGAAAGAAAGTCAGAAACCCTGTGCTTGTCCGCATTGTGGAGGGGATATTTCAGATATTGTTGGGTAAAATGTGGATTGAGAAAAGGTGAGCTACATCTCAACTTTGCCGTTTGGCTTGATTGTATAGACTAAAATAGCAGTGACTCTTATTTTTCCAATATCCCAAGTTGGATGAAATTTTGTCTTTCGAGCAGCAGATTCACACACGGAACGGAGGAGTGGATGACCTGAAATTGCGTTTGCGCTGATTACATTTCCTTGTTCATTAACAACAATTTCAATTTTGACAATCTGTGTTTGTTTAGGTGGAATAATAGGATTTGGTTTGGGTAGATAAATTGCTTTTTTGTTGACTATTCCAGCATTAAAAACATACTTGGTAAATCTTAGCTCTGGACTGTTGTAGGTGATAGTGTTTTCTTTTAAGTTATAAGAATAAACAATTTCGCTATATGCTTTTTGCGGTTCACAACCTAAAATTGATGGAGTAAATCTTGAATTTCTTGCGGCTTGTTCAGAAACTTGGCGTAAGAACGGATTACCTGAAAGTGCGTTTGCTTCTTCTACGCCTCCTTTTTCATTGATTGTAATTTGCACAATAACCTGTTGTAAATCGTTTCCGAATTTACAATTGCAATTTTTCCAAATTTCGTTTGGAGGTTTAGGCATATCAACAGCCTTGCCATTCATTACTCCACTACAACGGTTAATATTTACTTTTTTTTCTGACTTTTGCCCAAACACAAAAATTGCACCGCAGTTTAAAATTAACAGTAGAATTATTTGTTTCATTTCAATAAATTAGACACCATTAGTGCAAAAAAGTTCCAGCCAAAATATGGAATTTAAAGAACTCCCACAAACCCAATAATTAAGCTATAATGAGCGAAATAAAGCGGAAACCTCTAAAGATATATGAAAAATTGAAATATCATTATTACAGCAGTGATATTTCTGAGGTTTTGAAAAAATAAATTTTTGTAATTTAACGAAAACTAAAAATCTGTGTTTTTCATTTGCAAACGTCCTGTCAAACTAGCAATGACAGTGACCAGTTCCTCAAGTTCAACCGGTTTGGAAACGTGATTTTGATAACCTGCTGTCATTGCTCTCATCCGATCCTGAGCCCGGGTAAAAGCAGTCAGGGCAATTGCCGGAATATTTTTTTTATGTTCGTCGGAGAGGGCGCGGACTTTGCGAATCAGCGAATAGCCATCTTCATCAGGCATTCCAATATCCGACACTAGAACATCAGGATTTTCGTCTTGCAATTTAGTTAAGCCTTCTTCGGCTGATTGAGCTGTGACTACCGTTGCGCCATAGAGAGTCAATGATTGAACCAGCAAAAGACGCGTATCTTCTTCATCATCAACTACCAGAACCAAAAGCCCGTCAAGACTTATTGCCGAATCACTTTTTATTTTAGAATTTTCAGGAATTTTACTATCGTCAAATTCTTCATCAACTTGCGGAGTTGTTATAACCGGAAGTTTGATAGTGAAAGTTGAACCTTTGCTTTCACCTTCGCTAAACACAGAAACAGTTCCGCCGTGCATTTCAACTAAATGCCGAACAATTGCTAAACCAAGTCCGAGCCCGCCGAATTTTCGGATACTTGAAGCATCAGCTTGGCGAAAACGGTCAAAAACATACGGCAGAAATTCTTCTTTGATTCCGATTCCCGTATCCCTGACTCTGATTTCAATATCTCCGTTTGTTCGTTCTAATTCAACCGTCACACTGCCGCCGTTCGGGGTGAATTTGATAGCATTGGAAAGCAAATTCCAGACGACCTGTTGTAACCGGTTCGGATCGCCGGAAATATGACTGACGGGCGAAAGCGATTTGACCTCGAGTGTAATGCCTTTAGCTTCGGCTGCCGGATGAACGGTTTCCAATGCTGCCTCGATAACATTGACTGGTTTAAGAGTAGTAATTTCCAGTCGCAATTTGCCGGAGATAATCCGTGAAACATCCAACAGATCTTCTATCAGACGATTTTGCGATTCAGCATTGCGAATAATTGTTTCAACTGCTTTTCGGGTAGTTTTTTCGTCGAGAATTTCCTTTTCTAAAAGCCTGCCCCAACCTAAAATTGAGTTTAACGGGGCACGAAGTTCGTGTGAAACCGTTGCCAAAAATTCATCCCGCAAGCGATTGGCGATTTCTGCCTCACGGCGGGCAGCTTGTTCTTTTTTCAAAAATTCTTCACGTTTGTTTTCAGACTCACGTTGTTCGGTAATATCGCGGCAATTGCCAACTATACGGACTACTTCGCCATTTTCATCTAATTGCGGTTCCCCCATACAATGACTCCAACGCACCTTTCCATCAGAGAGTAAAACCCGAAACTCGGCATTGAACTTTGTCCTTTTCTTAAGTGATTTTTGAAGGAGTTCTGCAATTTTGAGCGAATCTTCCTGATGAAGACGGCCAAAAGTATTGCCGTCAAAATCTTCAGGTGAAAAGCCAAAAAACGACAAACCCCGCTCATCAATTTCGGATTGATTGGATTTTATATTAAAGATCCACGTTCCCAAATTTCCGGCTTCAAGTGCAAGTTTATGGCGGTCTTCTGTTTGTTCGCGTTGTTTTATTTGTTCATTTAATTCTTCATTTTTCTGCAAGATTTCGTGAGTTCGCTCTTCAACCCGTTTTTCCAAATCCTTATTTGTTTCGAGCAGGTCTTCTTCGGCTTGACGGCGTTTCCCGATCTCACGATAAATGGTCAGGTTGGCAAACCCAAGAAAAATTATTCCGGCAGAACCAACCCCAAACAGCATTAGGTAAGTTGTTTGAAGACTTTTACTCAAATCCGCCTCACGTTGAGTAAGAAGTTTTTGTTCTTCATTTTTCATTTCACCGATGATCTGGCGAATGGAATTTGACAATTCCCTGCCGCGCACAGTGCCAACTTGTGCCCGTGTTTCTTCTATACTTTTAGTGCGTCGGATTTCTATTAATTTTTGTAAAAACGCGAGCCTTTCATTGATTGTCGCCTCAAGCTGAGAAATTCTGGTCGCTTGAGTATTACTATCAGCAGTTAAATTCCTTAATCTTGCTAAATCTCCTCCGATTTTTTGGTTAGTTTCATTATAAGGCTCTAAAATTGTTTCATCTTTTGAAACCATAAATCCACGCGCAGCAGTTTCTGCATTAACCATCAGAATCAGCATTTCATCTAATTGCAAAAGAACTTCCTGAGTATGTTTTTCCCAGTGCAACGCCTCGTTTATCGAATTCATACTACGAAAAGCAAAAAAGATAATGATCACCAACAGGAAAATTGCGACGATAAAACCAAGCGGAATTTTTCGTTCGAGAGTTAGTTTCATAGATTTATAGAGCCTTTATACCTATTGTTCTGCTAATTTTGCGATACAACTAGTGTAAGTTTCAGGAAACTTATTTGCAATAAATTTCGTTATAAGCTATGTTGAAAGAGTAGTTGGGCAGAAAGCCCGATGAAAATTAAAAACACAGGGAGTGTTACAAAAATGAAATATACACACGCAATCGTCATCGGACGATTTCAACCATTCCATTCTGCACATCAAGATTTAATCCAATACAGTTTAACGCTTGCCGAAAAAGTCATTGTTATCCTTGGCTCGGCTCGAAGTGCGTCTGATGTCAAAAATCCTTTTACGCCCACGATGCGTGAGGAAATGATTCGGGCTTGTTTTCCTGTTGACAGCAAACGGCTTATCTTTCGCTCTGTCCGCGATTATCCGTATAACGACCACGTTTGGACAACCGAGGTTCAAAACGTTGTCAATGAGGAAATTGAAGACGAAAAGGATATAAACGTCTGCATCGTCGGATTTTTCAAAGACCGCAGTTCATATTATCTGAACCTGTTTCCCCAATGGAGTTTTGAAGAATTTTATTGCAAAAACAGGGAAATGCTAAAGATAAACGCGACTGAAATCCGTGAAAAATATTTTACGAATGATGAGACCTGGAAAACACAAGTTCCAACCTCAATTGCTACACAACTGGAAGTTTTCAAACAATCAGAAGAATTTGCCACATTGCAAAAAGAACACGCTTATGTCAAACAATACAAAGAAGATACAAAATTTGTCGGCGTGCCTTATAAACCTGTTTTTGTGACGACGGATGCGGTTGTCGTTCAAAGCGGACATATTTTGGTCATTCGTCGCGGACATCAACCGGGCAAAGGGTTGCTGGCACTTCCGGGCGGATTTTTGCAGCCTGAATTGACGCTCGAAGACAACGCTATCAAAGAGTTAAAAGAAGAAACAAACATCAAAGTTCCCGCCCAAGTTCTTCGCGGAAGCATCAAAGCAAGTCGCCCATTTGACTATCCTGAACGTTCAGCGCGCGGGCGAACCGTGACATTCGCATACTTTATCGAACTTGAACCGAGTTTGAAAGATGGACTACCAAAGGTCAAAGGCGGCGATGATGCCAGCAAAGCATTTTGGTTGCCGCTATCGGCTTTGGGCGAAAATGAGGACAAGTTTTTCGAGGATCATTATTCGATAATTCGGACATTTCTGGGGTTTTAATATGAAGAAATTTCTTCGAATTGCGGAGCAAATACCAGTCATATTCGGGCAAATAATAACGAAATATGGCTTTAAGCTGTTTATCTTCAAGGATAGACTCGAACTTCTTAGTCTTAATTGCACAATTCTAATTAAAAGGGGAAGTGGTTATCCCGATTCAGAAACTTTTATTATCAATCCAAAGGCGGAGTCAAAAAATCTATATGAATTATGGAAAATTATGCAGCTTCGTAAAATTCCTTTCAGAAAAGGAAAACTTGATTATAAAAAGGATTCCTTTGATGCTTGTCGGATTGAAGATCTGCAAATAACTGTTGAATTACTTAGCCTTTGTTGTTTTGATGCAATGGAGGGAAACTTTAAAAACCTTGAGGAAGAAGGTTATTGGGAATTACATCCTCTAACTTTTGAGGATGTTGCTTTTATTCTCAAAAACGAGAGATTTCCTGATTAATCGATAAATAGTGTGAAATAGAATTATGAACGAAAAGAAAGTTATCAATTTTTATTCAACCAGAGAAGAATACGGCTGTTTCTCAAATTTTTCGGCGCACAGAATTTTTCTGAAAGAAAAGATTTGGAAAACCACCGAGCATTATTTTCAAGCGCAAAAATTTGCTGGAACGGAGCATGAAGAAAAGGTTCGTTTGGCACATTCACCGAAAGAAGCAGCGGAATTGGGGCGCAGTCGCAAACTTCCGCTTCGCAAAGATTGGGAAGAAGTAAAAGACAACATAATGCTTGAAGCGTTACGGGCAAAATTTACGCAGCACCAAGATTTGAAAGAAATTTTGCTTGGAACAGGCGATGCAGTTTTGATCGAACACACCAAAAACGATAATTATTGGGCTGACGGCGGTGACGGAAGTGGAAAAAACATGCTCGGTATTTTGCTGATGCAATTGCGCGAAGAATTGGGAAACGAAAGTTAAATTAGCCATATAAAAACATAAAACAAATAAAGTTCTAGGTTTCTATATGGTTCAAAAAACAATATAGGTTTCTAGGTCAGAAACCGAAAAGGAGTAGTAAAAATGAAAAACATATCGTTGGTAGAAATTGCGTTGGAAACGCTTAAAATTGTTGAAAGCGGATTTTACCGAAACAGTTTGGGAAAAGAGGTTTCAATAAAAGAGCTAACAGATTTTGCTGTCAACAATTCGGAAAGTATTAGTCCCGAATATTTTCCGCCGAAATTAGATCTGAAAAGAATTAATAGCGAAACAAAAATTGAAGTTACGGGCGAAACTACGCTTGAAGCGGCAAAAAGAGTTTATCAAAAGAATAAGGGAACAATTCCTTTTGCCCTCAATTTTGCTAATGGATTCACTCCCGGCGGCGGATTTTTAGTTGGTGCGGTAGCTCAGGAAGAAAGCTTGGCGCGTGCCTCTTCTCTTTATCCGTGTTTAACTGCAAATATGGATATGTATGAGTTTAACCAACGCCAACGAACTCAGCTTGCTTCGGATTGGATGATTTATTCGCCGCAAGTTCCTGTTTTTAGAAATGATGATGCCAGTTTTATTGATGAACCGTATTATGTTACTTTTCTGACTTCGCCTGCGGTTTGTGTGAGAGGTTTAACCCAAGCAGAACTGGAAAACGTTGATTTGATTTATTCAATCAACCGCGAACGCATCAGAAAATTTTTGTGGTTAGCAAATAAAAAAGGACATCAAACTTTGATTTTAGGTGCATGGGGTTGTGGAGCATTTCGGAATAATGTTCAGGATATTGCAGAAACTTTTCGCGATTTGTTGAAAGGTGAATTTGCCAATTGTTTTGAGCGGGTGATTTTTGCTATCTATGACACTACACCGACTCAACAGGTTTATAAAACTTTTGTCGAGGTTTTAGGAAATTAGCCACAGAGGGCACAGAGAACACGGAGATTTTTTGGCAATTTATAACTAAGTAGTAAATATGAACAAAATATTAGTGCAACACCACAAAATCAATAGTCTTGACAGAGATAAGTTGAGTGCAAGAAAAATGTTTGCCTTTGGGGTATTTTGTGCTGAAAGGCAATTTCCCATTTATGAAAAGTTGGCTGTTGGTAAAAATTGGAATAATACAAAATTATTTCGAGATGTATTAAACAAAATTTGGGATTGGTTATTAGATAAAGATGATAAACCTCAAGGATATTTGGAAATATGTGATCAAGCCGTTGAAGCAGTAGAACAATCACAAGTTGATATTGACTCTTTTGCCTTTGATGCAAGCTTATCTTTTTCTGGTCTTATCTATATGGTTGAAAATGATATATTTGAGCCGAACTCAATTGAAGGAACAATTCATTCCAGTCTAAATATAATACATACTTTCTTGTTTGATTATCTTTTAGATATATCTTCAAGTTCTCCAGAAGGAGAATTAATATCAAATTCTCACGAACTAATAATAAACGAGATAATTGAACAGGATTACTGCATTAATATGATTCTGAATTCTAACTTTTCAATCAAGTCTATTGAAATGTTGAGACAAAGAGCATCTGGTCAGAGCATTTTAGGGAATTATTTATAAAAATTAGGTTTTCAGGTAGAGAGCCGAACATAGGAGAAAAATAAAATGTTTGAAATAAATAGAATAATTGATACGGACAGCTATAAGGCTTCCCATTTTTTACAATATCCGCCGAATACAACGCTGGTGCATTCGTATTTGGAAAGTCGCGGTTCGGAGCGAAGCTACAGCGAGACTGTCTTTTTTGGTCTGCAATATCTTTTGAAACGATATTTTACGCGACCATTTACCAAAGAAAATGTCATCGAAGCAAACGAAGTTATCACCGCACATGGCGAGCCTTTTAATTTGGAAGGTTGGCTGAGATTGATTGAAAAACACGAGGGAAAACTCCCGTTGCGGGTGCGAGCGGTGGCAGAAGGTTCGATTGTTCCAACACGAAATGTTCTGATGACTGTCGAAAATACTGATGACGAATTTTTTTGGCTGACGGGTTGGTTTGAATCGCAATTTATGCGGATTTGGTATCCGATCACGGTTGCTACACAAAGCTATTACATCAAACGCGATGTATATCAATTTTTGCAGGAAACGGCGGATGATCCGGACGCGGAAATCGGTTTTAAAGTCCACGATTTTGGCTCGCGTGGAGTTTCTTCACAAGAAACAGCGGCAATTGGCGGCGCGGCGCATCTGGTCAATTTTTTTGGCACGGACACGATGGCATCACTTTTGATTCACCGCAATTTTTATCATTCGGAAATGGCTGGTTTTTCGATTCCGGCGGCAGAACATTCAACCGTGACGAGTTGGGGCAGAGACAACGAAATCGAAGCCTATCGTAATATGCTCAAACATTTTGCCAAGCCAAATGCTTTAGTTGCAGTGGTTTCCGATTCCTGGAACATTTACGAAGCAGTTGAAAAGATTTGGGGCGAGCAGTTGAAACAGGAAGTAATTGATTCCGGAGCGACAATTGTAATTCGTCCTGATTCGGGTGAACCGGTCGAAGTTGTCGGAAAAGTTGCGGAGCTTTTGGGCAGTAAATTTGGTTTTGAAATTAACTCTAAAGGCTATAAGGTTTTGAAAAATGTCCGCATTATCCAAGGCGATGGCGTCAACCCTGTTTCAATCCACAACATTTGCCAAAGTCTGAAAGATAAAGGCTTTTCGACCTCCAACATTGCCTTCGGAATTGGCGGTGCATTATTGCAAAAGATTGACCGCGATACGATGAAATTTGCTTATAAATGTTCGGCAATTGTCCGTGATGGAAAACTTGTAGACGTTTATAAAGAACCAATCACCGATAAAGGAAAAAACAGCAAACGCGGTCGGCTTGATCTGATAAAAGATGAAAATGGTAATTATAAAACTGTTCAACTCGAATCAATCGAACAAATTGCAGCGGAGAATTCTCAACTAAACACTGTTTATGAAAATGGTAAAGTGTTGGTTGACGATAATTTAGAAGCAATTCGCAAACGGGCTTGGTAAGAATTTCTAACGCAA
>DAORIL010000220.1:0-9523 GCA_035438525.1 Pyrinomonadaceae bacterium | reverse complement strand
AAACCTCGTTTGTCCTTCAAGTTACGATCTCGGCGAAGATGCGAGAGCCGTTTTGCACGCTGTGACCGAGGGCGAAGACAAACCTTTGAAATATCCAACGATTTTCAACAGTTCCGATGTGGCGATCATTACCAAAATTGATCTGGCGGAAGTTTGCGAATTCGACCGCGAAGCGTGTTACGAAAACATTCACGCCGTTCGCCCCGGAATTCCGATTTTGGAAACTTCGGGCAAAAAAGGACTCGGTTTTGATGAATGGTTCGCCTATTTGAAAGATTTGAAAAACGGCATTGGCTCACGGGCTAAAGCAGTTTAAAATAGCAGAAACGTAATAACAAAATCCATTTGAATTTCTGCAAACTAAAAAGTTTTTTGAAAATTCCTTAATAATCGCTGAAAGCGATGAACATAATAGCGTAGGGTAAAACCCTACGAACTATAAAAAAAACATTCCGACTCTGAAGGAGTCGAACACAAAACATTGATTGTTCGACACTTACAGCGTCGAAACGCTTTCTTGATTTAACGGAGGTGTCACTCGTTCCACTCGCTTTACCCTACGCTATATTATTTGTCTCCTTCAGAGACTTTAAGGAATTTCTTTTAATTTTGAAAATAAACAATGTTAAGGAGAAAACCAAATGGCTAGTTTGTTGTGGTTACAAGGCGGTGCCTGTAGCGGTAACACAATGTCGTTTCTGAATGCCGAAGAGCCAACTGCGGTTGACTTGGTTACGGATTTTGGGATTGACGTTTTGTGGCATCCGTCGCTTGGAATGGAGCTCGGAGACCAGGCTAAAAAGATTTTTCGGGATTGTGCAAACGGTGAGCGTCCGCTCGATATTTTCGTTTTTGAAGGCTCGGTAATTCAAGCCCCAAACGGAACAGGACGCTACAATATGTTCGCCGATCGTCCGATGATGGATTGGGTGAAAGAACTCGCTTCGCAAGCTCAAATCGTGGTCGCAATCGGCGACTGTGCGTGTTGGGGAGGAATTCCCGCAACCGCACCAAATCCTTCCGAATCAACAGGTTTGCAATACTTAAAACGCAATCACGGCGGATTTTTAGGAGCAAATTTCAAATCGAAAATGGGTTTGCCTGTCCTGAATATTCCGGGTTGTCCCGCTCACCCTGATTGGGTTACGCAAATTCTGGTCGCTGTTGCTTCGGGACGTGCCGGAGATTTATCGCTCGACGATCTGCAACGTCCGTCAACTTTCTTCAAAACATTTACGCAAACAGGCTGCACCCGCAATCAATACTTTGAATACAAACAATCTACAACGTCTTTTGGTGAAGGCACACGTCACGGTTGTCTTTTCTACGAATTCGGCTGTCGCGGACCAATGACACATTCGCCCTGCAACCGGATTTTGTGGAATCGTCAGTCGTCAAAAACCCGTGCCGGAATGCCCTGCACAGGCTGCACCGAACCGGAATTTCCGTTCCACGATCTGGCACCCGGAACCGTGTTTAAGACGCAAAAAATTAGCGGAGCGATTCCGAAAGAATTGCCCGAAGGCTCAGACCATTTGACTTATTCGGCTCTCGCTGCAACCGCTCGAATCGCCGCTCCGAAATGGTCAAAAGAAGATATGTTTGTCGTTTAAGGAGAAAAAATTTTATGTCAGTTACAGCTACTGCAACAGGAAATGCGATTGATTTGCACGTCTCGCCGCTCGGACGAGTTGAAGGCGATTTGGACGTGCGTGTCAAAATTGAAGACGGTGTGGTGACCGATGCCTGGACGGAAGCCACAATGTTTCGCGGTTTTGAAATTATTTTGAAAGGAAAAGATCCGCAAGCCGGTTTGATCGTTACGCCGAGAATTTGCGGGATTTGCGGCGGAAGTCATTTGTATAAATCGGTTTACGCACTCGATACAGCATGGGCAACCGAAGTCCCCGAAAACGCAACTTTGATTCGCAACATCGCTCAAGCCTGCGAAACTCTGCAATCAATTCCGCGTTATTTTTATGCGATTTTTGCGATTGATTTCGTTAATAAAAATTACGCTAAAGCCAAAGGTTATGATGAAGCAGTTCGCCGTTTTGCTCCTTTTGTTGGAACAAGTTATGAACACGGCGTAACCACTTCAAACAAACCGGTCGAAGTTTATGCAATCTTCGGTGGTCAGTGGCCACATTCAAGTTTTATGATTCCAGGCGGTGTAATGTGCGGACCAACTTTGTCAGACATTACTCGTTCAACCGCGATTCTGGAATATTGGAAAGACGAATGGCTTGAAAAGAAATGGTTGGGTTGTTCAGTTGACCGCTGGATGGAAAATAAGACTTGGGAAGACGTTTTGGCTTGGTGTGATGAAAACGAAAGTCAGCATAATTCCGACCTTGCATTTTTCATTCGATACGCACTTGAAATCGGAATGGATAAATACGGTCAAGGCGTTGGAAATTATTTAGCGACAGGGACTTATCTTGAGCCTTCGCTTTACACAAAACCGACCATCGAAGGCAGAAATCACGCTTTGATTGCGAGTTCTGGTATTTATGCAAACGGGCAATTCCACGATTTTGATCATTTGCGAGTCAAAGAAGATACGGCTAGTTCGTTCTTCAAAGATTATGGTTTGCTCCATCCTTGGGAAGGTCGCACCGAGCCGATTGATCCGCAAGACGGCAAAAAATCGGACAAATATTCGTGGGCAAAATCCCCGCGATATGATGTTCCGGGGCAAGGTTTTATTCCGCTCGAAGTTGGTCCGCTTTCGCGTCAAATTATGGCGGCGAAACCCGGAGTCGGCAGCCACGCCGACCAAGACCCGTTAATTTTGGATGTAATTAACAAACTCGGTCCGAGCGTCTTTACACGCCAGCTTGCCCGCGTCCATGAAGGTCCAAAACTCTTCAAAAAAGTTATGGAATGGATCAAAGCAGTTGATTTGCACGACCGTTTTTACATCAAACCTGTCGAACACGAATCGGGCAAAGGTTTTGGTTCAACCGAAGCTGCTCGCGGTTCTTTGTCAGACTGGATCGTTATCGAAAACGGCAAGATCGAAAATTATCAGGTAGTTACGCCAACCGCTTGGAATATCGGACCGAAAGACGGTAAAGGAACACACGGACCAATCGAAAAAGCGTTTATCGGAACGCCGATTGTTGACGTGGAAGACCCGGTTGAACTCGGTCACGTCGCCCGCAGTTTCGACTCGTGTTTGGTCTGCACCGTTCACGCCTACGACGGCAAAACGGGCAAAGAACTTTCACGTTTCAAAATGGGCGGAATGTAGTTTGATTTTCGATTTTTGATTTTGGATTTGCGATTGAATTGGAGTATTTTTCAGTTGCAAATCCTTTTTAGATTAGCTGTAAATGCAAGAGAATAAACAAACTTTAATAATCGGCTGTGGTAATCTTTTACGAGGGGATGATTCCGTCGGACCGATTATGATTCGCCGCCTTTGGGAACTTGGGTTACCCGATGGAGTTTTTTGTGCCGACGGCGGAACTGCCGGAATGGACGTAGCATTTCAGATGCGAGGCAAAGAAAAAGTCATAATTATTGACGCTTGCAAAACTGGCGAAGCCGCTGGAACAGTATTCAAAGTTCCCGGTGAAGAACTCGAAAATCTTCCGCCTTTAACCGATATTCACACGCATAACTTTCGTTGGGACAATGCCTTAGCCTTCGGACGCTGGCTTTTGAAAGATGAATATCCGAAAAATATTATGGTTTACCTGATCGAAGGCGAAAACTTTGAATTCGGCGAAGTTTTAAGTCCGAAAATCAAGGAGACAATGGAAAAACTAGCCGTTAAATTATTGGACGAATTACGTCTGGAAGTTGAAAAAAATGCCGCAGCTTCAGCTTGAAATTACCGAACAGGGTTATTTGATATTACCGCAAACCGTTGCGACACAATACTTTTCCGAAAATGTTTGTGTAGCAATTTGGCGGGAACCCGAACTATGGATTTTGCCAATCTATAGTTCAAATGCGGGCGGTTTTTTACTGAAACAACGCAACGCACTCGGCGACCGCAGCGTTTTGATTCACGAAGTTTTGCCGAACGGATGGAAAAGCGGAACTTATCCGACATTTTGGGACGCTGAAAACGGCTCAATGCGAATCGCTTTGAAAAATGCCTGATGAACGCGAAAAGATTATCGAAGAAAAATTTGTCCGCACCGAGGTCATCGAAGAATGCGGACAATGGGTTGTTTATGTCGAAGTCGGCGACTCGGAAAGTTCCATTCGGCATAAGATAAACGTTTATCACAAAAAGAGTTTAGCTGAAATCGCGGCAAAATGGATCAAACGAACCGCTGAAAAAGAACAAGTTTTTCCTTTTGAAAAAAAAGATTAGCCACGAAAAGACACGAAAAATCACGAAAGAGAAAAGTAAAAATTTTGTGTAATTTCGTGTTTGTTCGTGGCAAAATTCTTAGAAATTTATGTTAAGACCACAACCAATCGGAATTTTTCCAATGCCAGCCAATTTTTTGCTTTTGCCTGAAAGTTGGCAAGATTCGGCTGATTACCAAAATCTTTTGAACGGAATTTTGCCGAAAGAAGATTTGTTTTATAAATTTGCACTCGAAGGCGAAATTGAAAAGGCTTTAGCCGAATTGATCGACGGTTCGTTCGGAACAAAGTTTAATCGTTTCATTCTGAACAGTTCCCCTGAACTTTATCTGCAATTGAAACAAGAACTTACAGATGAATATGCAAAACTTCTTGATGTAGCGGCATTTACTTTGAATTATATTTCCGAACCTCCGACAACCGAAAATTTGGAGGGTGAAATGCTCGCTTTCGTTTTGATGGCAAATGCGACACACAAAATCGAACAGGGCGAAATTGAAACTGCTATCAGTCTTTTGAAGGAAGCTTCCGAAACTGCAAAGCCCATTTCAACAATGCTTTACGGGCAGATCTTGACAAGTCTCGCGGAAACTCAGCATCAGTTTTTTGGAGCAAATGCAAATGTCGTTCAGACCTACAAAAATGCGATTGAGGTTTTGAAAAAGAGCGAATTGGAGCTAACCAAAGCGTCTTTACAAATGAATCTCGGCATTTGTTATCAGGAGATTTCCACCGGAAATCGTGGTGCTTTGCTCGAAGCCGTCAAATGTTATCAAGAGGCTCTCAAATTTTTCACCCGAGAAAATTTTCCCGAAGAATTCGCTTTCGCCCAGAATAATTTGGCACTCGCTTATCTTTCGATGCCGATGACCGAAGCCAGCGACCAACTCCGCGTAGCTATTGCAATACAAGCACTTAGAGAAGCGCTGAAGGTTTACAAAAAAGAAACTCATAGCGAACTTTGGGCGAGCACCCAGCTCAATTTAGCCAACGCCTTGCAATATGCTCCGACTTCGCATCCCGAAGAAAATTTGCAGGAAGCAGTCAATCTTTATGAAGAAATTTTGAGCGTTCGTCAACCGACGCAAAATCCCGTTGGCTATGCACGGCTTTTAGCAAATCAGGGCAATGCTCTTGCTCATTTAGGAATTTTCAATCACGCAATTCCGAAACTAAATGAAGCAATGAATATATTTAATCAAATTGAGGATACAGGCTCGGCAGATTCGATTAAAGAGATTTTAGATGAAATTGAAGCGAATCAAACCGCTGCCGCAACTAATTGATTTATGGAGCTTTATCAAAAACAACAGTTTGATTTTTTGTTGATGACTTCGGCAGAAAGGTTTGCCGAAAGAATCGTCCAGCGTTGCGAAGGGCAAGATAACGCTTTGGCTCGAATCAAAGAAAATCGTAATGCCGAAGGCGTTTGGCTCGATCAATTTGTTGATGCGATTTTTTCCGATTTTCTACTCGACAACACCGCCGGAGCAACTTTTATTTTGTCGGCTTTGGAGCGTCGAAATATCGAAATTTCAGCTAACGGGAAAATCGAACAAGTCTTGCAAACTATGGCAAAACAAGCGTTTGGAGATTTGTTATTTATAAAAACGATTGAATCTTTGGAACAATCAATCGGAGTCGGTAAATAAAAAGGCAAAAGGTAATAGGCAAAACTTATCAATTATTATTCGCGTTTATTAGCGTTTATTATCGGGCAAAAAATTATGGCAACTGCAACAGCACAATCGGAGCAACTAACCAAATTACAGAACGAGGATTTTGAACAAATCGCCGAAAAAATTGACAAGGCATTGAAAAAGGTCGTGGAATTGACGGACGAAAACGCCAAAATGCACGCACTCGGCTTGAAAACCGCGATTGAAGATTTTCACAAATTTGCCTTGACCAAAATCGTCCAAAAACTCAAATCAGACGAACGCGGAAAGGAACTTCTGTTTGAATTGGTTGATGAGCCGAGCGTCTATGCCGCGTTGCAACTTCACGGAATCGTTAAGCCGAATATTAATCTGCGAATCACACAGGTTTTGGATATGGTTCGTCCGTATATGCAGTCGCACGGCGGCGATGTCGAATTTGTAAGTTATGAAAATTCAGTAGTTTATGTTCGCCTTGCCGGTTCTTGCAATGGTTGTTCACAATCTGCGGTTACGCTTCGTGAAGGTGTTGAAGAAGCTCTTCTGCACAATATCCCCGAAGTCAAAAAAGTTGAAGTTGTTCCAAACGAACCGAGTCCGAGTTTGATTCAAATTGAGTCGCTAAAATCTTCCAAAACAAGCGGTTGGATTGAAACTTTGTCGGTCGAAGAAGTGCCGAAAAACTCAAAAAAATGCTTCAAAAATGATACGCAAAATATTCTTATCATTAATGTTGATAATCGTTTGAGCGCTTATCGCAACGAATGTCCGCATCAGGGTTTGCCACTCGATGGCGGAATGCTCGAAGCCGAGGAAAATATGCTGACGTGTCCTTGGCACGGTTTCAAATTCGACGCAAATTCGGGAGAATGCTTAACTGCTCCGGCAGCTCAATTGGAAGTTTTTCCATTGCGTATCGAAAATGGAAAAATTTTAGTCAGACCTTCATAAATTTATGCAAGAAGTCGTAATGAAACGGGTTAGTTTGAGAAAACAATCAAGCGAATCAATTCAACCAATCCAAAATCCAACATCCAAAATCGCAAATCCATTGGTTTGGTTGGGGGCAAAATCTCCGTTCGGCATTGCGTTGCCCGACGCAAAACCTTCTGCATCACAACTTTACGCCCCACGCGGAGTTTTTTTTAATGATGATTATTTGATTGCGGCAGATTCAGGAAATCATCGCGTAATGATTTGGAAAGGAATTCCAACCGAAGACCAAACGCCTGCCAATGTTGTGCTTGGACAACCAAATTTTGAATCAGAAGGCGCAAAGGCAAATTCCAAATCGATTGAACGCGGGTTGCACCTGCCGACTGGCGTGAAAATCATTGAAAATAAATTGTTTGTAGCTGATTCGTGGCATCATCGAATCTTAGTTTGGAACGAGATTCCGACCGAGAATTTTCAAAAACCCGATTACGTTATCGGTCAAAAAAGTCTTTCAGAAGTTACAGAAAATCAAGGTGGAAAATGTTCTGCCGAAACGCTTTATTGGTGCTACGGGTTTAATTACATCAACGGAATTTTCTACATTGCCGATACCGGAAACAGACGAGTTTTAGGTTTTCGGGGAATTCCCCAACAAAATCAACCGGCGGATTTTGTCATCGGTCAAGACGATTTTGAAACGAATCTCGAAAATCGCGGCTTGGATCAAAAAGCGGACGCAAAAAGTTTTCGCTGGATTCACGATATTGCCGGAAATGAAGAAATAATTTACTTTGCGGACGCGGGTAATCATCGCGTTTTGGGTTGGAACGGAACTTTGGACAGCGACCGAAATGCTGACATCGTGATTGGGCAAGAAAACTTTGAGAAAAACAGCGAATTCCCCTACATCAAACAGGGGGCTTCGAGGCTTCGTTTTCCATATTCGCTTTCGGTTGATAAAAATGTGATAGCCGTCGCAGACACGGCAAATAATCGCGTGTTATTTTGGGAGGAATTACCGAAAAGCGGTTTTTATCAACCCGCGGATTTTGTTATTGGACAATTGAGTTTTGACGAAAACGGCGAAAACCGCTGGAAAATGGTTGACCGTGATACGCTCTGCTGGGTTTACGGTATCCATTTATATAACAATAAATTAGCCGTTGCTGATTCGGGAAATAATCGTGTAATGATTTGGGAAATAGGATATTAGCCACAAAATGACACGAAAAAGCACGAAAAATTGATTTAAGTTTTCGTGAAATTTTGTGTTTGTTAGTAGCTAAATAAAAATGATTCCAATGCCTGTAAAATCTGAAATAAAACGATTTCGCCTTGAAATTAGCGGCGTGGTGCAAGGCGTTGGGTTTCGTCCGTTTGTTTATTCAGCAGCAAGAATGTTTAATCTATGCGGATTTGTCGGCAATGAAAGTTCAGGCGTTTTTGTTGAAATTGAAGGCGAAGAAAAGACGCTGAATGAATTTGTTGAATTCTTAAAAACACACGCTCCGCCACTATCCCATATTTCGCAAATCACTTCGCAAACTATTGAATTACAACACAATACTGATTTTCAAATTACCGAAAGTGAATCTCATGAAGCGGATTTTACCCTAATTTCGCCGGATATTTCGATTTGCGAAGATTGCTTACAAGAACTTTTTGATAAAAATAACCGCCGATATTTGTATCCATTTATCAACTGCACCAATTGCGGACCCCGTTTTACAATTACTAAAACTGTTCCTTATGACCGCCCAAACACAACAATGTCAACATTTACAATGTGTTCAGCATGTCGTAAGGAATACGAAAATCCTCTTGACCGACGCTTTCACGCTCAACCGATTTCGTGTTGGAATTGCGGACCGAGTTTGATTTTTTGTGAAGGTGAGACGAAGGAGCGTGGGGACTTGGGGAAAGAAATTGAGCAAACTAGACGAAATTTCTTAAACGGGCAAACTGTTGCGATTAAAGGTATTGGCGGATTTCATTTAGCTTGTGATGCGAGAAATGAAACAGCAATTGAAACACTTAGAAAAAGGAAAGGCAGAATTGATAAGCCTTTTGCCTTGATGTGCAAGGATTTAGAGACTGCGAAGAAATTTGTCGAAATCAACGAGGCTGAATCCGAAATATTAACAAGCAAAGAACGACCGATTGTATTGTTAAACAAGAAAACGGGTAATGATTTAAGTGAATTAATTGCTCCGAATAATCAATTCTTAGGCGTTATGCTGCCGTATTCACCGCTTCATTATCTATTGTTTTCAAACGATTTAGACGTTTTGGTGATGACCTCGGGCAATTATTCCAACGAACCGATTGTCAAAGACAACGACGAGGCATTAGAAAAACTATCACATTTAGCCGACTCATTTTTACTCCACGACCGCGAAATTTTCGTCCAATGCGACGATTCTGTTGTTAGGGTTTTCACCACAGAGATCACAAAGATCACGGAGGAAAACCATCAAAAAAACTTTGTGTCCTCTGTGGTGAATAATCTTTTACCGTTCCGTCGTTCTAGAGGTTTTGCCCCGTTTCCTGTAGAGTTGCCGTTCAACGTTCCGCAGATCTTGGCGGTTGGCGGTGAA
>DAORIL010000219.1:0-9564 GCA_035438525.1 Pyrinomonadaceae bacterium | reverse complement strand
CGAAAAGCCGAAACCACTTATGAAAAAGAAGGCGCCTAAGCAGCAGAAAGATTTTACCAACAGGCAATCACTTTTGATGCTAATAATGCCGCTGCTTTTGCCGGACTTGGCACCGTTTATGAAGAGGAAGAGAAACCTGATCTGGCTTTTACCAATTACGAAAAAGCTTTGTCTATTAATCCAAATTTAACGGAGCTTTATGCTCCTGTCGGCGTTACTTATTTTCAAAAAGGAGAAATTGCTAAAGCAGATGAATTATTGACGAAAGCAGTCGCTGCTAAAGCTGAAGATGACCAAACCCAATTTTTATTAGGCGTTATTCGTTACAAACAAAATCGGAATGATGAAGCGATTGCCGCCCTAAAAAAATCAATATCAATTTCCAATACAGCTGAAGCTAATTATTATCTTGGCGAGCTTTATGACCGGAAAGATAATGAAAACGAAGCAATTGCGGCTTATAATGCTGCTGTCAAATTAAACAATAATTATGCCGAAGCCTGGGGAGATTTGGGTGCGCTTTTATATAATCGCAAACGTTATCAGGAAGCGATCAATGCCTACAATAACGCCATTAGATCCCAAAATGATAATTATGAGTATTACGAAAATTTAGGTGATGTTTATCGTCAACTTAAACAATATGATAAAGCCGAAGGTCCGTATGGATTAGCCGTAACCTGGGCAGAACGTAATACCAAAAATCCGGTTGATAAAGTTGCTTTAGCTGATCTTTATAGCAAATACGGGTTTGTTCTTGGTTACCAAGCCAAATGGGGAAGCACTGTTGATGCGTTGAATAAAGCGGTTGCCTTGAGTCCTGATACGGTTGACTATACAAATTTGGGTTGGGCATATTATAACTCAGCACAAATTGACATTCGTGATAAAGCGAAAGCCGATAAACTCGGTGATGCGGCAAGTAGTCAACGATTGGGAGCAAATTCCAAAACAAAACTTGAAAACGGACGCAACGCTTTGCAAAAAGCAACGGCACTTGACCCGAACTTTTTCCCATCCTTTATGAATTTAGGGATGACCCAAACCGAATTGGGCGATTACCAAGCCGCAATCGAAGCTCTTAAACGTTGTATTCAATTGAAAGATAAATGGGCTTTAGCTTATAACGAACTTGGTTATGCGTATCAGGTCAGCGGTAATTTGAATGAAGCAGTCAATCAATTCCGCAAGGCAACCGACCTTGATAAGAATTACGCAACCGGTTTATATAACTTGGCTTATACCTTAATGCAAAAGGGTGATGAGAAAGAAGCGCGTAAAATCCAGGATAGATTACGCAAAATCGATCCTAATAGAGCTAATATGTTAGAAATTCAATGGATGAATCCTGCTAATCAAATAAAACAAAAAATTGATAGCAAAAATCCTTTGAATAAGATCAGGATACCTTATTAAAACGGGAGATTGATTTAAATTCAAAACAAACTGTTAATTCAGGAAAACGTAATGCTTGCGCCTCTGACCACTTTACAGGTCGGAGGCGCAGCACGTTTTTTTGTCGAAGCAAAATCCGAAACTGAAATAATTAAAGCCGTTAAGTGGTGTCAGGAAGTTGATTTACCAATTTTTATTTTGGGCGGTGGAAGCAATGTTTTGATTTCGGATAATGGTTTTGACGGATTAGTTTTAAAGATTGATTTGAACGGAATTGAGCAAAAGGGAGAGGTTATCATTGCCCAAGCCGGAGAAGATTGGGACGAATTTGTTAAATATTGTGTTGATAATAATTTGCAGGGAATTGAATGTCTCAGCGGAATTCCTGGATTGGTTGGCGGAACACCCGTTCAAAATGTCGGTGCGTATGGTCAGGAAGTTTCCGAAACAATTGAAAAAGTCAGAGTTTTCGACCAAAAAAGCGGGGAAATTTTAGAACTGACAAATCAGGATTGCAAATTTTCATACCGAACCAGCATTTTTAATTCTACCAAAAAAAATCGCTTTATTGTCCTAGCCGTTACGTTCAAATTAATTTCGAATGGTGAACCGAAAATTGCCTACAAAGATTTACAGAATTATTTTGGTGATAAGCAACCAAATTTAGCCGAGGCGCGTAAAGCTGTTTGCAAAATCAGAGCTGAAAAAGCGATGTTGGTTAGACAAGGCGGTTTAGATTCACAATCCGCAGGCTCATTTTTCAAAAATCCGATAGTTACGAATGAAAGATTTTCAGAAATTCAGCAAAAGTTTGGTGATAGAGTTCCGAATTTCAAATTTGATGAAAATTCGGTCAAAATTCCGGCGGCGTGGCTGATTGAAAACGCAGGTTTTGCCAAAGGTTTTCAGCTCGGAAACGCCGGACTTTCAACCAAACACACGTTGGCAATTACTAATCGGGGAAATGCTAATGCCGCCGAAATTTTGCAGCTAAAAACAAAAATTCAGGAAACAGTTAAAACCAAATTTGGTATTGAACTGTTTCCTGAACCGGTATTTATTGGATTTTGAAAATCTCTTATGACGGTATAGAATCGCGTTTATTCCCCCAGCCCCCACGAGTAAAATCCGGAATTTTGATTGGCATTGAGCCTTTAGCAACTGATTCGGCACTAAGCGGGAAGGGGGCGGAAACCGAAGCTCCGTCATAAACGTCCATATCAGGGGCTAAACCTTCACGGAAACATTGCACCAATCGCCAAGCCATGATGTAATCCATTCCGCCATGTCCGGCGTTTTGAGCATCTTTACCAAGTTTTTTCCAAAGCCAATGTGTATATTTTTCTTTGTATTTGTCGAGATTTGTAAACTTGTGCTTTTCTTCTTGTCCTTCGACCAAAATTCGCGCCGGATAATCCCGAAACAAGCCTTTTGTGCCTTGGATCAAGTTGATGCGGTCATACGGACGAGGCGTAGATGTATCGTGTTGAACCTTGATAGTTAAGCCTTTATTGGTTTTTATTAGAGTCGTATTCATATCTCCGGCAATATATTTTTCTTTCCATTTCGGCGAATCCTTGGGGACGGTTTGTTCACGATAAAGGTCGAGTGAGCGAGAAGGCGAACTCATCGAAACTAAATAATCGAGTTTATCGCCGCGATTGATATTCATATAATTGGCAACCGGTCCGAGTCCATGTGTCGGATAAAGATTTCCGTTCAAGCGTGTGTGCCAAGCTCGCCGCCATAAACCTTCGCTCCGACCTTCGTTCAAAATCCAACGTAGATCATGTAAATACGCCGCTTCGCCGTGTGTAATTTCGCCAAGAACACCGTCCCGAACCATATTCAAAACGAGTGTTTCATTAAAATCGTAATTGCAGTTTTCCATCATCAGGCAATGTTTGCGGGTTTTTTCGGACATATCGACTAGTTCCCACAATTCTTTGATGGTGGTAGCCATTGGAACTTCTACCCCGACATGTTTGCCGTTTTTCATAGCTGCCAAGGCAACTGGTGCATGCCATTCCCAGGGCGTTGGGGAATAAACAAAATCAATATCATCGCGTTCGCAGAGTTTTTCAAAAGCATGGTCACCATCCGTATACATTGCCGGAGTTGGCTTTCCGGCTTTTTCGATCATTGCTTTTCCTTCTTCAGCATTGGCTTTGACATTATCGCAAAGTGCTTTGATTTCAAGGTTTTCGATTCCGTTTAGATCGTGAATCATTGACTTGCCGCGCTCACCAACTCCAACGATACCAATGCGTAGCTTATCCCGTTTTTCAAATGGAACGCCAATCATTGTTTTAGCGGTTGCTGGAGTTTCTGTAATTGCTGACTCCACAAGGCTTTCGGAATTTTCTGCGCTGCTGGCAGAATTTCCTAAAAGTCCGAGTCCGATGCTTCCTAATGCTGCATTTCGCAACATTTCACGCCGTGATAATTTTCCTTCGCTCATTTTTTTTCCTCAAAAAGTTCAAACTAAAATCAATTTTAAATCGTGTTCTTTGATTGCTTTTGCATATTCCGTTGGCAAATTTTTATCGGTAATGACCCCGTTCATTTCCCAAAGAGAAACAATTCGTGAAAGGCTGTTCTTACCAAATTTGCTCGAATCGGCAGTCAAATATTTTTCGCGTGAAATACTGACCATCACTTGGTTAATGCGCGATTCTTCAAATTTTGGAGTGCTGATTCCATGTTCTAAAGTGCACCCGTCCGCCGCAATAAAAAGTTTGTCTGCTGTTAGTTGTTGGAGCATTTGTTCGGCAAAATGTCCGACAATGGAAAGAGCGTTGTGGCGCAAAACTCCGCCTAACAATATGATTTGAATGCCCTTTACACCTGTTAATTCAAGGGCAATGTTGATGCCGTTAGTAATTACGGTCAAATCTTTTCGGGTTTTAATCCTTTTGGCAATTTCGTGAGTTGTAGTTCCCGAATCGAGAATTATTGTTTCGCCATCATTGATAAATTCCGCCGCCGCTGCACCGATTCGTGCTTTTTCGTCCGTTTGTTTATCAAATTTTTCCTGCAAAGTTGGTTCGGTATTTCCACTAACTAAATTTGGTAAAACTGCTCCGCCGTGTGATTTATAAACTAAACCGCGTTGGTGTAATTCTTTTAAATCGGTTCGAATTGTCACCTCAGACGTTTGAAAACGGCGGCTTAATTCACGGACTTGAACTTTTCCGTGTTTTTGTAACAAACTAACAATTTCTCCGCGTCTTTCTTCGGTCAACATATTCATCAGGTAAAAATTAAAAACGAAATATTCAGAAATCAAGAATCGCAACTTTCGGCAATAAATTTTCTACGTCTTTCAATTTAATTTGAGCAGGTAATTCGGCTAAACAATTTGCTGAACCACAGGCAACAGCTAATTTCAAAGTGTCTTTTTCATTCAATTTTCTAGCCTCTGCAATTGCAAAAGCAGCAACGGTCGCATCACCGCAACCAACCGTTGATTTGACTTGGACTTTGGGCGGTTGAGCCATCAATATTTTTGAATTTTCATTCAGCCAAATTAACCCATCCTCACCGAGCGACAAAGCGACATTTTTTGCTCCGTTGGTTTGCAGAATTTTCGCTGCTTTGATTGCCGAATCCATATTATTTATTTCAAAATTACAAATATTTTTCGCCTCGGTTTTGTTTGGTTTAACAAAATCTGGTTTGGCTTCAAGTCCTTTTGACAGAGCATTTCCGCTCGTGTCTAATAAAACTGTTCCGCCAAAACTTTGCGCCGATTTGATTAATTTAAAATAAAAATTTGTTGGCACATTTGGCGGCAAACTTCCCGAAAAAACCGCCTGAAAATCCTTGGGGTATTGGGCAAAAGTTTTTTCACAAACTTGATAAAACTCTTGAAGTTCAGTTGGTTGAATAACTCCGCCATTTTCCAAAATTTCAGTAATAACCCCATTTCCGTCAATGATTTCATCGTTACAGCGCGTTTCGGAAATTGTCGGAATTGAAATAACTTTAATTCCAAATTCAGTTAATTGCCTTTCAACTTTTTCACCAGTCGCGCCGCCCAAAAAGCCGATCCAAATAACTTCTTCGCCCAAAGTTTTGGCAGCCATTGCAACGTGTGCCGCTTTTCCACCCGCAAAGGAAATAGTTGCTTCTACACGATTTACTTCGCCGATAATCATTTTTTTCAACCGAACTCGACGATCAATTGCGGGATTTGCCGAAACACAAATAATCATTGGTGTTAAAATTAAAAATTAAAAATTAAAAATTTGAGAATCAATTATCAAAATAACTTTGCGTCTTTGCCCCTTTGCGCCTTTGCGTTAAAAAAAATCGTTAATTCGCAAAAATCTGTTTTTTTATTCCACGCAAAGTAGTTTGTTTCGGCGTGTCAGTGTCTAACACAATCACCTCGTTTTTACCTTTCTTCAACCAACCTGCGGGAACAAAAAGGGTTTGTTGTGGTCCGATTTTCCAATGTCGTCCAAGATTATGACCATTTACCCAAACAAATCCCTTGCCCCAACTTGTCGTGTCGAGATAAGTGTCTCCAACCGTTTTTAATTGAAAATTACCGCGATAAAAGGTTGGTATATTTGGTTTAGCAGTTCCTTTTTTGAATTTTAATCCAGCCAAACTTTCTAAAGGAAGATTAAAGATTTCCCAATTTTTTAATATTTCACCACCTAACGTGACATCACCGACAATACCTTTGCGGTCAAAAATAAATTCCTTGCCAAAATTGATCCGTCCACCATTTTCGACCAAAATATCAAGCGTTGAACCTGCTTTGGCATTGATTGAAAGTGCATTTTCCTTTAATCGGCGGTCAAGTTTTCCGACCAGATTTCCGTTGACAAAAATATGTCCGTAGTCGCGCAAATTCTCAAATTTTAATTCACCTTGAAAATCTTTATCCAATTTTTTTCGATACAAGATAAAACCGTAATTTTGTCCAGCTTCTTCCATTGAAAGTGGTTTTTCCGAGGTTTTCGGTTTACCCAAAATTGAAAATAAATCAGCCGTTTCGTTTAATTGAAATTGTGGAATCTCAATTAAATCAGTGCTTGCCGGAATTTCCGGGAGTTTTTCTTCAGGAAAATACTTTTGGATAATTTCCCGAATTGTAAAATATTTGGGAGTGGTTTTGCCTGATTCATCCAACGGAGAATCATAATCGTAGCTCGAAATATCAGGTTGAAACGGCTCGTTTTTGCTGTAATTCGCGCCGTTCATAAATCCCAAAGTCGAGCCGCCGTGAAACATATAAAGGTTGAAAGAAATTCGATTTTTGAGCATCCAATCTAATCCAATAGCGGTTTGTTTTGCGTCAACGGTGTGATGCGGTTTGCCCCAATGGTCGAACCAGCCAACCCAATATTCACCAACCATCTTTGGCACATTTTGGCGAAATTTGGCAAAGTTTTTGAACTCATTTTCCGCACCTTTTTCACTGTCTTTGCCGTCAACTCCAAAATTGATAACTGCCAGCGTATCAGGTAAAGTTCCGCCATTTAGCTGATTTTCGCCTGAACCGTCCGAAGTGAAAAGTTGTCCGCTGAATCCGGCATCACGAATCATCTTTTTGACCGCGTTCATGTAAACTTTGTCATTGCCAAAAGAACCGTATTCATTTTCGACCTGAACCATTATGACGTTCCCGCCTTTAGCAATTTCCATTGGGGCGAGACGTTTTCCAACCTCAGCCATATAACGATTAGCGGCTTCGAGAAATTTACTGTCAGCAGTCCGGACTTTCATATCTTTTTCTGCCAAAAGCCACCCCGGAATTCCGCCAAATTCCCATTCGGTGCAGATATATGGTCCCGGTCGAACGATGACATAAAGTCCTTCTTCTTTGGCTTCGCGGACATATTCGGCGATGTCGAGATTACCCGAAAAATCAAATTGTCCTTTTTTGGGTTCGTGTAAATTCCAGAAAATATAAGTAGTTATCGTATTTAATCCCAACGCTTTGGCTTTGCGAAAACGGTCGCGCCAATACTCACGCGGAACTCTTGGATAGTGCATTTCCCCCGAACGAATGATGAACGGCTTGCCATTTAAAAGAAAGTTTTCGCCTTGCCAACTGAAAGTATCGGCAAAAATATTGGGCAAGCAAAATAAAATAATTGCAGTTAAAAATAGTAATTTGGTTGAAATATTTTTCATCTTTTTAATAATTTCAAAGCGTTTTCTCGATAAACTTTTTGTAAAATCTCGTCCGGCAAAAATATTCCGTAAATTTGCCAACGACCTTGGCGGGATGCGTGTGAAGGATAATCAAAATATTCGTCCGCCGTTTCTAAAAATCGAAAATGTAACTTATACATTTCAATTTCGGGAACCAGATCAGTGCCAAATAAAATACGATCTGAATATTTTAAGAAAAACTCCCGCGCAGTATTTGGTTGCCGCCCAAGTTCCGCCGTCCGCGCTCCGATGTCCACATAAACATTGGGATTTTCCTCTAATAATTTTGAGACATAAGCTAGATTTTCGCTCTTTTCTGCCAAATGAGCGCAGACGAAAATTGTTTTCGGATGCCGTTTGAAAATCGAATCGCGTTGCGCTAATAATTCATCTTTAGAAAATTGCGACGGATAAAAACTCCAATCGGGATGCGCCGCCAATTCTTCGTATCGTTCATTAAATCGATCAATCGGAATAAAAAAAGCATCGGGATCAGCTGTGTGAAACATTACAGGAAAATTTAATTCTCCGGCTTTTTCAAAAAATGGAGCGAGTCGTTCATCATCAACCCGGAGCAATTCGTTGTTTTTATCCCGCAAAGTTAAACCTAAATCTTTCCAAATTTTTATCCCGCAAAAACTCGCTTCGACATATTTTTCTAAACGCTCGACCGATTTTTTCCAAAAATTATCAGAATGCAAATCAGTCCAATCAAACCAAGCATAAGTTTCAAATCTATCGGGCGCAAAATCTTTAAATTTTCGGTGCATTTCAAACGCCTTTTCACCAACTTGCATCGTAATATTGACACATTTTTCAATATTGCAAGCGTCCATTATTTGCAAAACTCCGCTTGGATTTTGGGCGTCCAAATGGTTGTGATAATCAATAGCAGGGAATTGAGCAGTTTCAATTTCGTGAGTCGGGACGGCAAGCATTGAACGAGGCTCAAAAGCCGAAAGTTTCAAATCGACTTCGGCTTTTGACGTTACCATTTGGATAAATTTGTCGTCGGTCTTTTCCATTTATTTTTGGCTGTTATCGTATTTATCGCTCAAATTTTTCAACATTTGGCGAATGTCGCCGACACCTTTGAAAGCAACATAAGCCGTAACAAACGAATACCAAACCACTGCCGCAATTGTTAAAATAAACCAAAATGTTTTCATTAGCTTTTTGCTCCCAAAAGATTTTTCAAGGTTGAACCAGCCACCATTGCCAATGCCGAACAACCGTAAGCGGCAATACCCGAAGTATATGCACCAATTGACTTTGCAGTTTCAGGCTGCGTTTTTTCCAAAACCAAATAACTAATCGGAATGGCTGCCGCAAAAATAATTGAGCCGATTGCGCCCCAGGAATTTGCGCCTTTCCAATAACAACAAGAAATTAAAATTACCGAAATACTTGCCAAATAAATCGTTCCGGTGATGCCGAGATACGTCCAAACATCGCCTTCCAACGGATACCAAAGTCCGTAAAAAAGCAGGAAAAGTCCAATCAATGCCACAATTGTTCGATTCCAAAATAAACCTTTTTTCTCCGTCCAAGTTCCTTTGCGAAACGGGGCGAGAATGTCGTTATAAATGACACTGCCCCAAGTCAGCATATAACTCGAATCGGTTGACATATCCGCCGCCAACATTGCTGCGATACACAATCCGATCAGACCTACCGGCACAAAAGTTGATAAAAACATAGGCATTGCATCCAAAGAATTTGTAACTTTTCCAAGCGTGGCGAGCGCGGCAATTCCCCAAATTCCCGGAATTAAAAATCGGCAGACGAAAAAGAAGCTGGTGCGGGTATAAATTTTTTGTCCGGTATCAGTATCTTTTGCCGCGAGAACTCTGGCAATTGTTGTTTGCCAGGTTAAAACTGCTGCGAAATTGAGCAAAAATTGAAATAAAACATATTGCCAGCCCAAATCGGGATGCACAAAAGGATTGAAACCACCTGCACCGTAATTACTTTCGACCGTTGTGACAATTTTTT
>DAORIL010000218.1:0-9565 GCA_035438525.1 Pyrinomonadaceae bacterium | reverse complement strand
GAAGCCTGACAAGGTTCCTTGCGAACTCCGACCAGGATGCGGTTCAGACAGAACCCGGATAGGACCAGGTGTCAAATATAAGGGGAATGTTTAAATGGGTTTATAACCAGATAAATCATCTGTTTTTATCAATTAAATCTGTGTGAATCACCGTCCAAATGGAAGGATACAGGGACGCTCGTTATTTAAGCCAATCGAGAATCAGCGGGTTCTCAGGTAGGACTGAATGGACTTTTTAACACAGATACAAACAGATAAAAAAACAAGAAAATAACGGCGAAAAAAATAATAAAGGCCTCATTTCATTAGATTTCTCATTTAGGTAATTAAGCAAAGGGGAATTTTGAAGAGATTACACCGGAGGCGGAAAGCCTTTTGGTTGGTTTGAGGAATTTAGGTATTGAGGAGATAAATATATGAAAATTCGACTAATTTTAGGATTGACTTTGTTAACAATGACATTTTCAATTTCCGGGATTTCCTGTGCATTTGTAAAGCCTGTTTTAACCAAAAACAGCACCTCTGAATCTGCGAATTCAAAGGAAATCCAAAAAAGCAAAGACGAATCACCCCAACCTCAAAATCAAAAATATGCCCAAATGAGCGAGGAAGAAAAATATCGCTTGGTCGCAAGAAAATCAAATGAATTCCTGGATCTTTTTCCTGCAAAAAACAAAGTTAATGGGGATGAGGTAAAACCCTACATTGATGGGGATGGGTTAGCAGCCGTCAAGGAACAGGTTGATTTTTATTTCAAAAGAATTTCAATTAAAAGCGTTAATTCTTCGGGGTGTAAAATGAGCGGTAATCTGGTTGACGTTTTGCAGCGGGGAAAAGCAGTTGCGCCTGATTTGAGTTCTACCTTTGTTAATAACGGATTACCGGCAGAACTTGGGATTTATATTCCAATGATCGAATCGGAATTTTGCCCTTGTCTCCAGGCTCCAACCGGTGGATTGGGAATGTTCCAACTTACAACCATGGTGGGAGCTGATTATGGACTCAAAACTATTAAGGGAGCCACGCCTAAAAAACCTGATGACAGATGCAATTACAAATTGTCAGCAGAAGCGGTAGCTAAATATTTCAAAAAATTACTGGCGATTGATTTTGAAAATAATTCCATTGGGGTGCTTTTTGCGATTTCTTCTTATAACGCCGGTCCAGGAGGTATAAAACTTAACATCAAAAACAACAATGAAAGTAATAGCGAGGATTTTAATTATTGGAATTTAAGAAAATCTATTCTTGACGATCCAAGCAAAGGGACTAAACAGTTTACGGAAGAAAATTACAAATATTTTCCTAAATTTCTGGCGGCTTGGATTGTAGGCGAAAACCCCAAAGTTTTTGGAATTGAAATGGAGCCTTTAAGCAAAAAATGATCCGATGAAATAAATTGAGAGGACAATAATTATGAAAAAACAACTACCCATGTTTATTTGTTTTATTTTGGGTTTAAGTATTTCAGTCTTAACCCAAAACAAACAACCGGACAACAAAAATTTAAATGTAACAGTTGAATTTTGGCAACAACAGCAAGACAAAGCTCTGGAAAAGCGAAAAAAGCCAACCGGGGAAAGACCGGTGGGGCTAAAAGTTCCAAAAGAATTAGGTTCCGGTGAAGTTATTAAACAGCGGAGGAAAATGGAGGAAATGGCAGCTTTAGGTTATGTCCAACCCCTCGATTTTGCTGATTTGGCGGAAAAACGAGCCAAAGGTGAGTTGGTTGAATTACCAATAGCTACCGAAACCTACCTTATTGAAGTTGGGGGAAACGCAACTGAGGATGAATTTAGTTCCTTCAGTTTTGAGGATGGTGCAAAACCTCTGACACCGGATTCGCCGAAATTTACCATTTTGAAAAAACTTGCCAATGATTTTGACGGGGAGAAATTCGATTTGATTATTCCAAAAGATAGAAAGAAAATGCGAATCCGGCTTTTAAGAATGGTAAATCCGCAAGCTCAAAAGATTCTCGAAGAAATCGCTGCCAGTTATCAAAAGAAATTTAATCGTCCTTTAAGAGTAACTTCATTGACACGCTCAATGGATTATCAAATAGGTTTGAGCGGAGCTAATTATAATTCTTTTGCAGTTGCAAATAAAGATTCAAAACCGCCCCATATATCCGGCAGTTCTTTTGATATTGCCCGCAAGCATTTAACTGCCGAAGAGCAAAATTTTATTATGCAAAAACTAAGCGAAATGGAACTTGCAGGCAAGATCGATGCTTTAATTGAGTATAATGCGAATGCTTGTTTTCACGTTTTTGCCTATCCGGACGGCAAGCCGCCGAAAATGGAGTAAATATTTTTTGATTGCCAAAACCGCTGAAATTTCAGACTGATTTTTTAATTAAAAGGAGAAAAAGAAAATGAGAATCGGATATTTTTTAATTTTGATGATTTTATTTGGCAACATCTTTGGTTATCAGGGGGTTGCCCAAAATCCACTAAAACTGAAACTTAATTATGAAGAAACCGGAACGTCTGCCGACACTTCTGTTTTAATCAAAAAGTTGGATGATGTTTTCCAAAATCGGTTTGACCAAGGCTTTTTTGAGAAAACTATTCATTTAGCGGCTGACCGTTCAGTTTCGGCAGAAGAGATGGCGAAACTTTTCGGAACCATCAACAAGATTAGCGCCTCGCCAATTTTGCTCCCCTTGGAAATTAAAAATCCCGTTGTTAGACCGAAACCGAATCCGCTGACACTTTTGGTTTATGCCGGAACGGAGGATTCTCTTCCTTTTAATAACGGGATTGAGATTGATTTTATCGGAGAGATTTCTGAGAATAATAGCGGTTTTCCGCCCGACAAAAATGCGATTGCCGTGGCGGTTGATAAAAACGGCGCATATTTAATGGACGGCAAACCATTTTCGGCTACTGCTTTGAAAACAGCGATTACGAGTCGTTTGAAGACCAAAAGCAAGAATAAAAAAATAATATTTGTCCGTGCAGAGAACTATGGAAATATGGAAGATGTGGCGACAATCGCCAAATCCGCCGGAGCTGTGAAAATATTTTTTGTCACCAAAAATACCGTGTATAACGAAAACGGCATCACTTTTTCGCTATCTCCAGCCTTTATTAAAGATAAAGATGTTCAACAAATGGACGGATTTACTACATTCAATTTCAAACGATCCGATTCCGGGGGATTTGAAATCAACTTGCAGGACGAATTATTTAGCAAAGAAAAGGCAGATGATCAGCTCTACATTGAGTATGAAACTAGAAAAAATGATGCTGAAGTGTCCACACCTGAAATAGATGGTTCGTTAGGCGTTTTTTCTATCAGCAATGAGGATGGCTTTTATGATGCAAAATGGATGGGCGCGCGTAAGAAAGACGGGAAATATCAATTAGTGATAATTTATTTTTCCTGCACCGACAATCAGGAAAAAAATGTAAAATTATGTCAGGACAGAGCTAATTATTCTCGGAGCGAGTTTTTACAAATTTTGAAGTCAATAAAATTTAAGTAAAGGCAGTAACTATAACTAAGAGAAGTATTTATGAAAAAGCAAATAATGGGCGTTTGTTGAGTATTTCTTTGAAAAACAATGGATAAAAAAGGCTTTGCCCATAACGAACAAAGCCTTTTTCAATTTTGGATGGGTGTTTCCAGAAGTTAGGTTTACGAAAGAGCTTTTGAAAACAAAACAATCGCAAATCGCAAATCTAAAATCTAAAATGAGACTACATTCCCATTCCCATTCCGCCCATACCGCCCGGCATTCCACCGCCCATATCACCTTTTTCGTCAGCGACATCAGCGATCATTGCTTCGGTGGTGAGCATTAAACCGGCGATTGATGCAGCATTTTGCAATGCGGTGCGGGTAACTTTCGCTGGGTCAATAACTCCGGCTTTGACTAAATCTTCGAAAACTTCGGTAGCAGCATTGAAACCAAATGCGGCATCTTCTGATTCGCGAATTCTTTCAACAATAACTGCACCTTCTTTTCCGGCATTTCCGGCAATTTGACGAAGGGGTTCTTCAACAGCACGTTTGATGATGTTGACACCGATTTGTTCGTCTGAATCGCCTTCGGCTTTGAAACTGTCAAGAACTTTAGCAGCTTTGACCAAGGTTACGCCGCCACCGGCCACGATACCTTCTTCAACAGCAGCGCGGGTTGCGTGCATAGCATCTTCAACACGGGCTTTCTTTTCTTTCATTTCGGTTTCGGTAGCTGCACCAACTTTGATAACTGCAACGCCGCCAACCAATTTAGCCAGACGTTCCTGCAATTTTTCGCGGTCATAGTCAGATGAAGTTTCTTCGATTTGGTTGCGGATCAATTTAACCCGACCTTCGATCGATTCACCTGAGCCTGCACCTTCAACGATAGTGGTATTGTCTTTGTCAACGGTGATTTTCTTAGCTTTTCCGAGATCATCAACGGTGATTGATTCGAGTTTGATGCCCAAATCTTCGCTGATAACTTTACCGCCGGTCAAAATTGCGATGTCTTCCAACATTGCTTTGCGACGGTCGCCGAATCCCGGTGCTTTAACCGCAGCAACATTCAAGGTTCCGCGCAATTTGTTGACAACCAAAGTCGCAAGTGCTTCACCTTCAACATCTTCAGCAATAATTAAGAGTTGTTTTCCGGTTTTGGCTACTTGTTCCAAAATTGGAAGCAGATCTTTCATTGAAGAAATTTTCTTTTCGTTGATGAGAATCAAAGCGTTATCTAAAACAGCTTCCATTCTTTCAGCATCAGTAACGAAGTAAGGTGACAAATAACCACGGTCAAACTGCATTCCTTCAACAACTTCCAACTGTGTTTCCATTGTTTTTGATTCTTCAACTGTGATCACGCCGTCTTTACCGACTTTTTCCATTGCTTGAGCAATGATTCCGCCGATGGTTTTATCGCCGTTAGCGGAAACTGTTCCAACCTGGGCAATCATTTCACCCGAAACAGGTTTTGCTAATTTGTGAACTTCTTCGATAATTGCCGCAACTGCCTGGTCAATACCGCGTTTTAGAGCCATCGGATTTGCACCGGCAGCAACGGTGCGAACACCTTCTTTGAAAATTGCCTGAGCCAAAACGGTTGCAGTGGTGGTTCCGTCACCGGCTACATCGCTGGTTTTTGAAGCAACTTCACGAACCATTTGTGCGCCCATATTTTCGAGAGCGTCTTTCAATTCGATTTCTTTTGCAACGGTCACGCCATCCTTGGTAATGGTCGGTGAACCGAATTTTTTATCAATAACTACGTTACGACCTTTTGGTCCTAAGGTAACTTTAACTGCATCTGCTAATTGATTAACGCCGCGCAAAATTGCAGCTCTTGAATCTTCGCCATGAATAACTTGTTTAGCCATAATCTGTTTACTCCGTAATTCTTTGTTCGTAATACGCTTTTCGCAATTCGTAATACGTTATTTGTTAAAACGTTAAAATTGTTTCTTAATTTTGTTTGAAAAATTACTTTGGTAATTGAAACCCGTCCATTGCGAGTTATCAATTACGAATTACTATGCCGCAGCGCCTGCGCGTTCGATAATTCCAAGAATTTCGTCTTCACGCATAATTAAAAATTCTTCGCCGTCGAGTTTGATTTCAGAACCGCTGTATTTTCCGAACAGAACACGGTCGCCTTTTTTAACGTCTAAAGCTTGGCGGGTTCCGTCTTCTTTGTATTTTCCGGCACCAGCGGCGATAACTTCACCTTCTTGCGGTTTTTCTTTTGCCGAATCAGGAATGAAAAGCCCACCGGCAGTTTTTTCTGAACTTTCGTCAAGTCGTTTAATGATAACTCTATCGTGTAATGGTGTAATTGTTGTAGCCATTTATAATTTACTCCTTGTAATTAATAAGTTAATGAGAGTTTAGCACTCTCTCTGTATGAGTGCTAGTATAAAAAACAGAAATTAACCTTGTCAAGTATTTCTTTGAAGAAAAAATTGAAAGAAATCTGATAAAGGTATTGTCAAGTTTTAAATAAAAAACTATTTTGTGCGACGGGAAAGTAATCTTTTAGTGGGTTTAGGCAATTCTTGATAGGTAGAAACTCGTTTGGAAAGCGTATTGCGATGAATACCTAGGGCAGTGGCAGTTTGTGATAAATGGTCTTTGTAACGGAGTAAAGCCTTTTGAATATATAACTTCTCAAATTCCGACATTGCTTCATTGAGCATAATTTGCCCATCGAGCATTTCTTCGATTAACGATTCCATCCGATTTCGTAGTTGCATATTTTCTGACTAAACTCACAATCACCGCGGACTTTCAAATTTGCGGAAAAGATTCTCCTGTCAATAGTTTATAGGCTTCCAAATAGCGATCAGTAGTTGCTTCAATGATTGATTCAGGTAAAGCAGGTGCCGGGGGTTGTTTGTTCCAATCAAGCGTTTCTAAATAATCACGGACAAATTGTTTATCAAACGAAGGGGGTGATTGTCCCGTTTGATAATTTCCAATTTCCCAAAAACGTGAAGAATCGGGAGTTAAAACTTCGTCTATTAATAAAATGTTTCCATTCTCATCCTGTCCAAACTCAAATTTTGTATCAGCAATAATAATTCCGCGAGTCAAAGCAAAATTACTTGCTTCCTGATAAAGCTTGAGCGAAAGAGAACTTAGTCGGGCTGCCGTTTCTGCGCCAACGATTTTGACAAACTCATATTCAGTAATGTTTTCATCGTGCCCGGTAGCGGCTTTGGTCGCGGGCGTAAAAATCGGTTGTGGTAATTTATCGGCTTCGATCAAACCTTCCGGTAATTCGTGACCGCAGATTTTTCCGGTGGCTTTGTAATCCTTCCAACCCGAGCCGGCAATATACCCGCGCACTACACATTCAACCGGAAAAACTTTCGTCTTTTTGACTAAAGTTGAACGTCCGCGCAATTCAGCATTTTGCTTAATAATCTCCGGCATTTTGTCAAAATCGGCATTGATAAAATGATGATCGGTTAAATGTCCGAGCCTGGAAAACCAAAATTTTGAAAGCTGAGTCAGAATTATTCCCTTATTTGGAATCGGAGTGGGCATGACGCAATCAAAAGCAGAAATTCTGTCTGTGGCTACTAACAAGAGTTGTTTTTCGTTGACCTGATAAACGTCACGGACTTTTCCGCGATGAATCAACGATAAATCTGAAATATTAGTTTCAGTTACAGTTTGAACGGCTGACATTTTATTTTCTTGGAGAAAGCGAAATTAATAAATTTATGCTTCTAACTTTAGTATGAAAAAACAAATCGGTAAAGTTTTAGATATCAGAAAAATATAAAAACCAAGAAAATTGTCAAAAAAGGTTTAACAAGTATTAAAAATATTAAAAAAAGATGGTGACAATTGAACAAAAAAATTGCATAATATTGAATTGAGGTCAAACTAAAATTTAGTTTGAGTTACTCGATTACCCCTCTTTGCTAAGTAAGCCACGTCTAAAATTCAAAAACACAATGAAAGTAACAATGAAATTTCGCGTATTGTATCTATTAACCACTGTCATAATTTTTACAACTCAAATATTATCTCAACAACCGCCACCCCCGAAGCCACCTGAAGAGGATTATACCTGGTGGTATCTGACCCTTTTATTGTTGGTAGGTGGTTTAGTCGGAGCAATTATTTGGAAAATAAAAACCAAGCCTGCTAATTCACAATCAAATGGTCAAAATGCCAGAGGTGGAGGAAAAAAAGATGAACAACTTTCATTTGATGCTGATGCGGAAATGGAATGGCTGAGAAAAAATCAAAGCATTGTTGATCGAAAACGGCGGAAGAATCCACAAAAACCGGTGCTGAATTTGCCAAAGACAAATGGGGTTCTTAACAATACTAAAGAATTAAAAACAGAACAGTATTCACTGGATTCATTAGATTCAGTTCCTTTGCCGGTTTTTGGTTTTCAAAAAATTGAACGCTCGAAACCGTTTAATAATTTGCCAATTTCAAATGAAGAGGCTTTAATTAGTGCCATCGAACAAACTCACGATGAATACGAAGAGGATGAAGAAGTGAGAGATTTAGCCGTCAGAATTTTGGCTGCTTTCAAAACCCGTAATTCAGTTGAGGCACTTTCTCAAGTCGCAATTTATGACCTTTCATCCTCATTGCGTTCCAAAGCAATTTCGATCCTTTCGGAATTTGATCATGATTCGGTTTTTGAAACGATCTTGTTAGCTTGTGCGGATCCGACTCGTGAAGTTCGGGCAGCAGCCGCACGTGGTTTAACCCGTTTAAGTTTTGATCGAGCCGATGCCTGGGCACGAATTATTGAGCTAAATGAACAGGGAAGAATGCGTCATGCTGCCAGAGCTGCCGTTGAGGGCGGTTTTGTAGAACGCTCATTCGACCGTCTGATTCACCGCGATCCTAAACATTCCTATGAAGCCTTTGTTTTGCTCTCCTTAGTTCTCAAAGCAGGAGAAAATGAAATGATCTTTGAAGCAATAAAAAATCATCAGGATAAAAAAGTCCGCTCAGCTTTAATTCATATTATCAAGGTGACAAAAGACCAAAATTCCTTGCCGATGCTTTATAACTTGTTGGAAGATAAGCGATTAACGCAAGAACAACGGGAAGAAATTGACAAAGCAATCGAAGAGATGAGTTTAGTTGCGGCTTAAACAATCTTAATTCAATTTATGGGATTACTTGTTTCAGATTTTGATTTACCAATTGCTGATACAGTGAAAATAGGGGCTACTGCCCCTGATTTCATTTTGCCCGGCAATTCAGGCAAGGAATGGTCATTAACCGCGCACCGCGGAAAAGTAATAACGCTTTTATTTTATCCGCAAAATGAAACTTTGGTTTGCACCAAACAATTATGTTCGATCAGAGATAATTGGGCGGATTATTTAGCGACCAAAGCATTAGTGATTGGAATTTCGCCCGGAAAAGTTGAAGACCATCAGGCTTTTGCTGAAAAACACCGTTTGCCGATGCCGCTT
Source organism: Pyrinomonadaceae bacterium (assembly GCA_035438525.1). GTDB lineage: Bacteria > Acidobacteriota > Blastocatellia > Pyrinomonadales > Pyrinomonadaceae > JAIBCC01. The sequence goes on along the minus strand of DAORIL010000218.1, from coordinate 635 downwards.
TTGGTCGATGAGAAAAGAACTGTGACCAAAATTTTTGGAAAGCACGATTGGCTTCCGATTTCCTGGACGAGAGCCATTATTGTTATTGATGCCAAAGGAATAGTCCGGCAGCGAAAAGTTATGTTTCGTGGATTTCGCCCAACTGATTACAGCGTTTTAAGTTCAATTTATCAGGCGAAAACTGATGCTTCACAGGAAAAATGTGCGGAAATTTTGAGTAAGTTTCGTGAAAAACAAAAGCGTTGGATTTAAATTAATGTTATTGAGACAATTTGCGCGCCTCTTTTATTTGGGAAATCTCGGCATCTGCATCTTTCCAATTTTCTAAAAAAATTTGGTAGGAATTACGTGATTCATCCATTTGTCCTTTTTTTTCAAATGCTTGTGCCAGAGAAAATCGAGCAAACGGATAGTTAGGATTGAGCTGCAAAATTCTCTGATATTCGGCAATCGCCTCATCGTAACGACCAATTTCAAGATAAGTATTGGCAAGACAATCTTCCAAAGAATCGACATTCCAGTTCAAGGCAGGATGGCGCAATGCTTCACGAAAATTTTCTAAGGCCGGTTCAATTTCACCTCTTTTAAGTGAGATAAATCCAAGATAATAATTTTTGAGGCGAAGACTTAATCTT
>DAORIL010000217.1:0-9577 GCA_035438525.1 Pyrinomonadaceae bacterium | reverse complement strand
GGGGAACTATCATCCTGATTTATTTTCTGACGAAAGAAATTTCCTTAGCTAAAGATAAAGATTCAAAGCAGCTAATATGGCTGCCGGTTTTATCGATGTTATGTTTGGCAACTACCCAATATTTTCTTAAATACGCCAGCCATGCGATGACAGATGTGCCATTTACCTTCTTTTTCACACTCGCACTTTACTTTTATGTTCGATCCTGGAGAAATTCTCTTTTTCTCTTAGCCAGCGGAATAGGGATCGGATTAGCGACCTTAACCCGCTCGCCAATGGGATTGTTTCCGCTTGGAATATTAATTTTTCATCTTATTCTCAGTCGCCGATTCAAATTACTCTTCTCCGTTTATTTTATTGGCTGTTTTCTGTTGACTTTAGCAATTCCGGCAATTTGGTATTTGCAACAATATTATCTTTTTGGGGATTTATTTATAAACAGACATTTTGCCAATATCATAGGTCATTCCGCGACAACCCAAGCTCGATCTTCAGCGCAACAGTTTCTCTGGTATTTTGAATATATATTTCTCATTGTTAAAAGTTATTTCCCTTGGTTTCCATTGATGTTTTATGGACTATTTCTGACGATTCGTAATTTAAAAAGAGAAAAAAACACAGACTCTGAAATTTTATTGATTGTCTGGTTTTTGGTTGTCCTGATACCTTTTAGTTTGGCGGACAGCAAAGTTTTACGTTATATTCTTCCGGTTTTTCCGGCTTTGGCGATATTTTCAGCCTACTCAATGATTACCCTAATTTCGCCAAAGTATCTGCTCAAGCTCTCACAAGCAGTAGTTTTGCTTTTAGCTATTGCAGCATTTATTATCGTCGGATTTCCAAATTATTTGCTAAGGGCGGAAGATATGCACCAGTTATCATCCATCTCAGATGCGGCAACCGAACCGAATGAAAAAGTTGTGCTTTTTACCTCAGGTGAACTGCACTGGAATTATCAGAATCAATTACTTTGGTATGGAAACCGCAACACCATCCTTATCAAAGATATAAAAGAAATTGAAAGTCTTTTATCTGACAAAAAACAATTGACTACGATAATGGATAAAACTACATTTGCTAATTTAGTCAAACAAACTGATTTCAGAATAATAAGTTTAGGCGAGTCCAAGAAATTCGTTTGTTTTCTTGTGTCTATTAAACCTAATTAAACCCGGAAATTAATTATTTTTCTTGAACTTAGTTGGTTATTTTAAAGCAGAAGTCTGATCCTATTTCATCTTGTTACATTTTTTGCATTGTCAATGTAATTGTTGGTTTATCCCCAAGGTTTGAATAATAATCAATCTAAATACCGTATGACTGAAAACGAACAAAATTATAAATACTTCCATTCGGTTTAGTATTAATCTAAACAGCTTTACCGAATACCGTTTCATATTTCAGGCTTCTTCATTTTGAAAAGAATTATAGATCTTTAAACGAATTAGTGATCGCAATCAGGATAACTTTTTATTTTCACAAGGTTGTATGGTGAAAATTCTTTATCCAAAAATCCTAATAAAACCCGTTACTATCTTCGAGGTTTACTGAGCCGGGTTTTGCTATAACTTCTTTCGCAGTTAACCCAATTAATATTCCCTTATAATTAGTAAAAATGTGGTTAAAACTTATTTTCTTTTCGTTTTGAATAGTTGAATTTTCTGTGGATGACGTTTTGTTTTGTGAAGTTTGGTTGGTTTGACTTAAAACTAAGATCGAGAAAATGAACGCCAATATAGTCATTAAAAGGAATTCAAGCACCATTATAATCAATTTCTCCTCATTTAAGTTATATTTGGTCATTTTCCTAACCTCCTCTAAAATCAAAATGTTTCTATCTCTATTTTAGTATAATCGGTAAATAAAAGGATCCATGAAACTACCTAAAAATTTTGAGTATTTTCACTTATTTAGGGCAGAGATCCCGGTATTTGATTTGAAGAATTTAATTGGATTTTTTCGACAGAACATACCGTGCTATTTCAACCCGATTGGACAAACCCATTTTCGATAAGATTCGGCTGACATGATTTTCAATGGTTCTGACGCTTAATTCCAATTCTACTGCAATTTCCTTATTGCTCAATCCACGGGCCACTGCATCAGCCACTTTCCATTCGGCTTCGGACAGTTCCTCATTTAGATAGATGGATTCCGTTTCAATCGTTGTTTCAATACTTGCCAAAGCTGTGATCGCCGAACGCGTCCGCTCTACCCTGGTTAAAATATTGTTAATGACGGCAATCAACTCGTTCGGTTCAAAAGGTTTTGTCAGATAAACATCAACACCAGACCGAAAACCTTCAATTCGATCATCCGTTTCATCTTTAGCCGTTAGAAAAATTATTGGAATTAGTTTGGTGTGCGGAGCGGAACGTAATTGTCGGGCAAGCGTAAAACCGTCCATTAACGGCATCCGAACATCACTGACAATCAGGTCGGGCAGTGATTTAGCGATCTGTAAAATCGCATCTTTTCCATTTCTCGCCGTTGTTACTTCAAACCCTTCACCACGCAAAACAGCGGCGATTGCCATTAAAAGATTCGGGTCATCATCAATTATAAGTAAACGCTTGGACATAATTTTCCGTGTATTTCGATATTTATATAAACTTCTTAAAACTAATGAAATTAGTTTAACAGAAATCTTCGGGTCAATCTTAGGTGTTTTTACTTATGACTATTGAGTAGTTTTACTTTGAGTTTGAAAATATACGGTTTTCCATAATTTAATCAAATTAAATAGTTCGGCTGAAAAATCTGGAGCAGTTACGAAATTGATTTTTAACAGACTACTTGGGAAAGTGAAATGGTTTTAAAATGAACAATTTTTTTTAATTCTCATGTTTCCGTCCGTCAAGGGGAATTCACTGTTTTTGTTATTTTGACCTGAGGAGTGGGCCGTTATTGACATACTGTATCATTTCAGTTTTTCGGAAAGGAAATCGATAATTTTGGTTAAAAATGCCGTTAAAATTTTCTTCAAGAAAATCTAACTACTTAAAACACTCCTCATATTTGTTCTGTCAAACCGAGCAAGCAAAAAATTCGGTTCTCATGGCGCATTTCCAGTAAAAGTTATCTTAAAGTTTCATTCTAATTCTGTTCGTTAAAAATGATCAGCTTTTCTTGGACTTAACTTCCGGACAAAATCTTTCCAGCGAAATCATTGGTTTTCAAATTCTGAACCTTTGTTTCCGATCTTGATTTTACATAGTCCGAAACAGTTTCAAAGAGAATTTCTATTTCCTGACCGTCATTAATTCCATTATCCACCGTGTCAAGGACCCGATAACTGGAAGACTTGACCTCACCTTTTTTGTTAGCAACCCTTACTTTATAAATTGTTTTCATTTAAACTCAAAAAATTCTTACTTCCAAACCTGACCCGTTTTTTTAGTTCCTTTCCAAATCAGGTATTTTGTTCAGAAACAGAAATGTTATTTCTTACTTGGTAAATCATTACTATATCTTTTGGATTGTGATAGTTACCGTCGGGTCATCCCCGGTGGTGGTTGAATAAGCAACCCAGAATCCTGCCTCTGGATAACGGACAAGATTATAAATGCTTCCATCCGGTTTGCTGACAAGCGGAACATCTTTGCCGAAAACATCCTCATATTTAGGAGCATTTTCACTTTTTTCCGAATAGGTAACTGCAATTATGTTTACTTTTTGGTTTTCATCCAATCTGATCTGGACTTGTTCTTCTTTTCCAAAAATATAGTAAAAGCCGTCAGGATCATCAATCTTTGGTTTGCCGAGTTTTTCTTTAACGTCACTAGCTGTTGCACCGATTGTTAATCCCTTGTAATTGGTAAAAACGGGTTGTAAAACAGGCTTTTCGGGGGACGCTTTGGAATTTGCAGGGGTTTCATTTTGTGATGTCTGGTCAGATTGCCCAAATGCGATCAAACCCGGGATACAAACCAAAAATACCGTCAAACTGATTTTCAGAAAAAACAAAACCAGTTTATTATTTTGTAAATTTATTACTCTCATGTATCTCACCTCCAATCTTGGTAAATAAAATTTATCAAAAGATAACCCTTCCCGAATCCATGAAAACACCCAAACCCTTTAAGTATTTATACTCAACTTTAAGGTAAATTTATTCAGAATATCACCCAGTTCCTTCCTTCTTGTCCTTCTTGCTGGATTTAATTTTCCGACAAAAAAAATCAACTCCCTTTTTGTTGAAGGGTAAATACCTAAATTCAATAGGTATTTTTACTGTCGCCGAGAATCCAAAAGTTTTCTATTCTGGGTCAAGGAATTTGAGGAACTGAAAGTTTTATGTATCTGAGAAAATTAAATTATCGAGTTTTAAGGGAGTGCCTGATTGAAAATATGTGGTTTCGCTCCTGGTTGTGCATGAAAATTTCCTCATTTCCAACTTTTCACTTTCCTGATCGAAAAGTAAACTTATCAGCATGGAAAATTTTTTGGCTACCGAAACCATAATTATTGAACTTTTATTAATAGTTTCACTAGTTGCGCTGGGAGTTCGCCGTCTGCGAATTCCTTATACAGTGGCCCTGGTAATTGTTGGATTACTGATCACCTTTCAGCAGCCGCTGGAGATCGATCTGACTCCCGAACTAATCCTCTCGCTGTTTATTCCGCCCCTTGTTTTCGAAGCCGCATTTCATCTTGATCTGAAGAATTTACGGGAGAACTGGCTGTCAATTACGGTTCTGGCAATTCCAGGGGTTTTGCTGACAACTTTTATTGTCGGGGCTATTGTTTCCTGGGGGGTCGGAATTTCATTAACCAGCGGGTTGATTTTCGGCGCATTGATCGCGGCAACCGATCCGGTCGCGGTGGTCGCGCTTTTTAAGGCATTAGGCGCACCCAAACGTTTAACAACCCTGGTCGAAAGCGAAAGTTTGTTTAATGACGGAACTGCAATTGTCATTTTCAAGTTAATGCTTGCTTTAGCTTTGGCGAAAACTGTTGGTAATCCGGTCGAAATACATTCTTCCTTTGACCTTTTAGCTTCAACCGTTGATTTTATCAAAGTTTCGGTGGGGGGATTACTGGTTGGTCTGGGATTAGGTTGGATCGCTGCTCAGATTATTGCCAGAGTAGATGATTATTTAATCGAAACCATGCTGACAACGGTTTTAGCCTTTGGAGCTTATCTGGTCGGCGAGCGGTTTCATGTTTCCGGGGTTCTGGCAGTTGTAGCAGCAGGTATTATCACGGGAAATCTCGGTTTGAAAGGAATGTCGCCGACTACCAGAATTGTGCTTTTTAATTTCTGGGAATTTTTGGCATTTGTGGTTAATTCTCTGGTTTTTTTGCTGATCGGCTTAGATGTAAATTTACGGGAAATTGGCTCCAACTGGTTTCCCATCAGTGTTTCCATAATCGCAGTTTTGCTAAGCCGAGGCTTAGTGGTTTACGGGTTAACAAGTCTGACCAATCTCAAAACGGGAGGTAGGATCTCCTTTAATTTCCGTCATGTTCTTTTTTGGGGAGGATTGAGAGGAGCGATCAGTTTAGCTTTGGCTTTAAGTTTACCGGTTTCGCTGGTTGAACGTGATCTTTTACGGGTGATGACCTTTGGAGTTGTGCTTTTTACGCTACTGGCACAGGGCACCACCATGCAATTTCTCCTCCGATTTCTGGGCATCGGGCAACCCGAATCATTAGAATTGGAATACGAACGCCGTCACGGGCGATTATTGGCGGCCCAAGCGGCTTTAAGGCGAGTTGAAGAGCTGCACGCTGCAAATATGCTTTCACTGACTACCTGGCAGCAAATTGAGCCTGCCCTGAAAAAAGATGTTTCCGAAGCCTTGGCGGCTCAAACCGCTTTAATGGAGGAACATTCCGGGTTGCAGGCCGAAGAACGTGAAGATGCCGAAATGGAAGGTTTGCATGCATCACGGTCAACTTTAACTTCAATGGTAAGTAATGGGTTGATTTCCGAACAGATTTACGAAGAACTGGTTGGAGAAATTGATGCCAAAATTTCAAATACCCAACACTCTATAAAGTTGGTTGAGGAGAATTAATAAATGGGGAAGTAAAGTAAAATGTGGCTGGAATCTTTATTAAAACAACTGGAATCTTAAGCTTAATTGACCACGAAATCAACAGTTTCGCCAAATTTTATATGATATCTGGCGAAACTGGAGACTTGAGTTACTCATATTAATCAAAAACTTCGCGGTGCACTGGCTCGGATGGTAACCTGCGTTCCGTTCATGAGTTTAAGATCATCTGTTCCTTCCAGATAAATAGAACCTGTTCCTGCACTATCACCAATATTCGCACCTGTAGTTGCCCCGATGACAGCACCTACTCCTGAACCGAAGGCTGTCAGTTTAATGGTTTGATTAGTTTGCTTGGTTCGTTTCTTAACAGCTCTTTCATTATCAATTCTTAATCTCTGTCCCAAATTGGTCATGACTTCCCGGGTAGTTCCGGAAAATTGATAAGTCCGGCTGTTCCAGTTAATTCGCTCATAATTAAGCGTCATTTCAGAACGACCCGAAATTCTATTTGCCCGATCCACATCAGAAACATAACCTTCGATAATTGCCCCCGCAAACCTTGAGGGACTCCGAACTACCATTGTAAAGGGATCACCTTCGCGCACTGTTTTGGTTGAAAGATCAGTATTCAGAATTCCAACCAACAACAAATTATCAGGCACTAAAAATTCATTGTAAACCCCGGCGTTGGTCTGATTATTTACTGTTGAACTGTCAAAAATATTAAATTGTGCCCTTTCTGACATTTGGTCATAATAGCTTTTTACTTCGACCAATCTATTTAAGCCCTCAGCATATAGGCGGCGTGTTACCAACATTCTTTGCCCGTTGTTAAGCGGAGTAAAAACAGCCGTAAAATCGTTCATCTTATCTCCATTTGAAATAACATTTAAAGTATCACCGGAAAATGAAGCCCGAACTCTAGCTGGTCGACCATTTGGGTAACGTTCGAGATGTTCACGGTTGTCAGCTTCTAAAGTGATTTGCGGTGCAATGGTTGAAGCCAGCATGACTCTTATTCCGTGACGTTCAAGAGCAATTCGTTCAGGTCCAGTCAGGCGACTGACCAAACGGTCATAAATATTTTTGCCGTCCGTCGGAGCTAAGAAACGGGTAGCTTCATTTGCAACTATCCGGGGATTATCACTTTGAGAAACATTTAACTTAAAAGTTCCGGTTAAACGAGCATCAGCCGGCATCAGCATTCCGTTTTCGGAATAAAAGGGCATTGCTTTTCTTTTATCGAGGTTAAATGCCAGACTGTAATAATCTGACAATCGGTTTAGATAAATTCGTAAATCAGTCCACCGAAACTGAACCGGATAATCATTGCGTAGATTCCGCTTCATAAAATCATCAATCCGTGCCGCCCGCACTAAAACATTGGCAGCATCCGCCTCAACAGAAATGCGTTCGTTAAAATTTTGTTTTAAAACATCAGTTGAACTTTCAAAGTCTTGGAGGAATTCGTTGATTTTATCTTCCTGTTTTGTGCTGTTAAACCTGCTGGAATTGAGAGAACGAGTTAAGTTAGAGCGAAAAGCATCGGTTTTTGTTTCAATTTGGTTTAATAGGGTTTGAACCTGGGCATCAGTGACGCGATAGTCCCTTTGTGTTGCTGCTACTGATGGGGGTAGAACGCGTCCATTTAGGTTTAAAGCGACATTATAGGCAGTTGCTAATTGTTGAAGACTGTTTTTAAGCAGTAACCAATCTCCCTGAAGCCGGGGTTGGGTGAGATGGTTCCGCATATATTCATCAATCAAGGCGGCTCGATTTAAGACATTATCGACATCCGTAGCAACCACCTGCCCGTTGTTAAACCGTAAATGCAGTTCATTGGCGGCGGTCTCAAAAGTCATAATGCGGCTCTTCAACTCAGCTTTGGTAATTGTCCCGTCAATACCGCTGCGGTCATTTGCAGAATCGAAACTTTTCCGAAAATTAATGCTCTGCCGTTCTACCTTGCTAATGATTTGTTCGACCCGGCTTTCATTAACGGGCTTAGCCTGGACCGTTTGTGCCGCAATGTAACTGGTTGAACCAAAACTCAATCCTAAAAATACTAAGGCGAAAGCCATTGCGGTCGTCCTTATTTGTATTCTAGTTTTTTTCATAAATAACCCCTGGAAGATTTTCATTTGGAGAATTTTAAAGGTTTTTGTTGTTTTAAACGACAGTGATACTACGTAAGGGTTTTAGGTATTTTTACCTAAAGAGCCCCATTAAAATGGGCTGCTTCACCTTTTTTTCCCAGGATTTTTTTCTAATAATCCGGAAAGTTACTGGAACACACTTATTTTTTGAAAAAAAACTTGTAAAACCAATAAAATTGGCAGCTCCGAGTTGTCCGGCAATTGCAGCCGCAAAAATTTTCCGGAAACGATTGAGTGTTTTTACTCAATGGACATGTGTGTTTTCACTCTTAAAATCTTTATTTGAAAAGAATAAAGTAGGAGTTGAGGTGAGAAGATGAGTGTTCGTAGTTTGGACAATGTTAAGGTTGATAATGAAATTCAATCAGAAAGATCTATCGGAAAAGCAAAATTTCCGGTTAACAGGATTATTTATAGATTAGTAAAATTCTGGTTTATTTTCGCTCTGATTCTCTTTTTATTACTTTTTGCCATGGATCTGTTTGTTAAGTGGTGGCGGCATTAAAAGAATTGTAAAAATTTTTCAACTTTAGCAGCAAACCTTAAAGATACCTGGTTATTAAATAACAAGTTGGAAAATTTGGGGTTTTCTTTGAAAATTTTGCTGAGAAATTAAACAACCTCAATTTGAATAAGGCTTTTGTTTGCAAAATATTTAAAATTGAATTCTTAGATATTACTTTCCCCCTTTGAATTTATTACGGAAATGTGCCAATTTCCCCCGGTTTGCAAACAAAGCCTTATTCAATCCTAATTTGCCGAAAGAAAATCTTTTGTTTTTTGCCAAGTTTTAGGGCGTTTGATTTTTTCTGCCCCTTACACAAAACAAGTTGAAGCAATAGTCCGGAAAATCAAAATATGCTGATCAAGCAATTTATTATTATCGCTCAAGTCTTAGGCTGGATTAATGTTATTCTTCTGACCATTTTTATTTTTTTTAACTCATTTGGTCCGGCAAATAACCCGGATGACTCAAAAATCTCCACCAGCAAGTTATTAAAAAAACGCTCCTTCAAATCTTTTGAATTTAACCAACCGGCTTTAACTTTTGGAATGACGAAAAATGAAGTTATTAGCAAACCTGGCGAACTGATGAAAAAAAATAGAAACAGCTTTTACCCCGATTTGGCGGAAAATGAACAAGAATACATTCATTTTGATAAAAACCAACAGGCGCAGATAATTTCTTTAATGTATTTGAGCCAAAATAGAAAGTTTTCAAAATTCGCCGATATTTTTAAAGAAAAATCCCCCCAAACAAAACAAAATAACTCGGGAAATTTTTATTTTCCGGGAAAAGGGTTTTCGTTGGCCTGTTATTGTTTTGGAAGTGGTGCCGTTGCCATTCCAAACACAATGGAAAAATTAACCAACAACGAAACATTTGGTCATTAATTTTCAAAATCTAGACCTTTT
>DAORIL010000216.1:0-9580 GCA_035438525.1 Pyrinomonadaceae bacterium | reverse complement strand
CCGCATCATAACCAATTTGCTGCCGCAAAGTTTTTTGCATCACCGATTCTGGTGTGGCCCAAACCATTAATTCCCGTAACCCAACTGCGAACGGATTTTTCCATTTCGCCAATTTTCCGAAGCTCCAGGATTTATTGACTATGGCAGTTGTGCGCGGAATTCTTTCCTGTTCATAACTTTGCAGAGCGTCAGACAAGTTTTCAAATTCGACCAATTTACGGGTTAAAACCATTGCATCCTCAATTGCCATACACGCACCTTGCCCAAGATTTGGTGTGGTCGGATGCGCCGCGTCGCCAAGTAAAGTAACTGAGTCTTTGCTCCATCTTTTTAAGGGAATGCGATCAATCAAATCATTTTGTAAAATCTTTTCAGATTCGGTAGCAGCAATTAATTCGGGAATTTGCCATTGCCAACCTTTATATTCACTGAGCAGAAATTGTTTTCTTTCGGCGAACGGAATCATTTTGCCCTGCGGAGCGTTGAGCGCGGCGAAAAAATAAATTCGATCTTTTCCGAGCGGACAAATGCCGAAGCGTTTTCCTGCGCCTTGGATTTCGCGCAAAATATCTGTTTCTGGAAATGGAAAATTGACCACTGCCCGAAAACAAGTTTGAGCGGAATAACGCGGACTTTCGTTTCCCCAAAGTGCCGAGCGCACGACCGAATTGATACCGTCCGCACCAACAATTAAAGTGCCTTTCGCATTAGTCTGATCTTTAAAATGAAGCGTTGTTCCTTCAATTCCTATACATTCGTGATTGGTTTTAATTGAATCTGCAGGAAGATTTTGAGCTAAAACGGAATGAAGCTCAGCGCGATGAACCACATAACAAGCAGCATCCATTTCATCGGTAATTTTGGAAATATCAGTGCGCGATAGGACGCGACCCATTTCATTACCAAGTTCGGCAAGTTGTAACGGCTGACCAATAGCACGAATTTTATCGCCAATGCCCAAATGGTCGAGAACTTTGACTGCATTTGTCCATAAGCCGACACCTGCGCCAACTTCCTTTAATTCGGGCGCACGTTCAAAAATCTCAAACGGAATCCCTGCTTTTTGCAGAACTAAACCGAGCGTTAATCCGCCAATTCCGCCGCCGATAATTATTACTTTTTCGATTTTCATAGCTTTTAAATTAAGAATTCACAACTGAATATGTTTTTGACTTGGCGTGAAAAGCATTACTTCGCATCCGCCATTCTTTTCCTATAAAATTTGATTTAATTAGCGAATCGAAAATTGGATGATTCACATCACTTTTCAATTCAACTTGGTCGGATTCATCAAATAGACAAACTTGCGTTTCACCTGATAATTTGGCGATGAAATATTTTTCGCCGCGATTTTTCGGCAAAAACACAGCACCTTCCCAATTGTCTTCAACTTCATTTATTTGACGCTCCGCCGCACTCATTTTTGCCTCAAAAAGATTTTCCAAGCTCATCACGCAAGGCAAATTTTCGCTTAAATTGATGTTGCCGAAATAATACGGAGTAGAGAAAAATGCTCTCTCGCAGAAGGCAAATAAACGATTGGAATTAAACGCGTGGAGCAGAAAAACTCCGGCTTCTTTTTTAGAATCATCTTTCTCAGCAATTGATAAAAAAATCGTCAATTCATTAAAGCGAAAACCTTTCCAAATGAGTTCAGTGGCGGAAATTGTAATTTCTGCAAAGCCGTTTTTATCAAAAACTTGATATGGTTTGTTGGCGAGTTGTTTGTTCCAAAAATCAAGATTCGCAGTTCCAATCAAGCGTAATTCTCTGACATTTTCGACAACTGCCACAAATTTTGCGTTTTCAGGTCTTATCGTTTTCATAGTTTTATTTTTGATAACTGATTAAAAAAGCCGTGACAGCAATAAACAAACAAAGCGGCGAAAAAAGAACTGTGTCCCAATAGGCAAAGCCTGAATCGCTCGCATGTTTGAAAAATCCCACAATCCTGAAATCTCCAATCGCCCGTAAAAGAAACAAGGCGGAAATTCCAAATGTTGCCCAACGAAAAACCCAAACGGGAATTGTTTCGCTCAAAAAACCGATTTGTCCCAAAACTGTCAGCATCGCCAACAGCAAAGCTCCGGCAACTAACAAAGTTGCTAAAGTTGATGGTTTAAAGACATGCGCACCTCCAACATTTGGAACTGCTACCGAACTTCCGAAACGTCCGCCAATTGCCCAGTAAATATGGAACAAACTCAAAATGGCAAAAATCGCTGCCAATAAAATTCCCAAGATGTTTTTCATAAATTTAATCTAAACCCGAAAACGGGAAGTTCTCCTTACATAAAATCTAAATCTGCTGAATCTCAAAGACCGGACAATGCCAGTTGCTGCAATCCATCCGATTCAAGCTCAAGCGGAATTGCCAAGGCGTTGAAATATTGTTCAAAGGCGTTAATTGCTATAATTTCAATGATTTCCGTCTCGCTAAATTGTTTTTTGAGTTCGGCAAAAGTCTTATCAGTAAGCTTTTTTGTTTCGGAATATTCTTTGACAAAATTGAAAACCGCACGTTCTTTTTTGCTGAAATCTTTTTGTTTTGAAACGTCATTGGTCAAAATCGCATTAAATTTTTCTACTCCTATTTTTCCCTTGACGGCATTGGCAAGGACTAAGTCAGTGCAAAAACTGCACCCGTTTTGTGCCGCCCCCGCAATCTTGATAAAAAAGCGTAAACTCGGCGACAAGGAATTTTGCTTTTCCGTGAATTTGTCAATTTTCATTGCCAAAGGCAATAATGCCCATTTGCGCGAATAGATAATCTTTAACGGCGACAAAACTTTGCTGTATTGTTGTTTGCTAAACCAGTAAGCTATTTTTAGCCAAAGGCTTGGGGGATTTTCAATAGGTTCTAATCTCATAAATATTCTCAACTTTTTTAATTTGAATTAGACACGGACAAACGCTGATTTCGCAAAGTTTTTGAAAAAAAGCTCATGTTAATTCGTTAAATCCGTGTCTAACTTTCTCTTTGTTTTCAACTCAAAACCAGAGTTTGATTAAAGCCCGCCGACTGCACAAACTAATGGCGGTGGTGGCGGCACAACTATATCATTTGAAGGCGGCGGCACATTTGCAGCATTTTGCACCGGAACTACTTGGGGTAATTTGAGATAGGCTTCTTTAGCAAAGCCCGCCGCATACCAATTTAGATAAGCCATTGTGTAATATGTGTCCGATATTTTGCCTGACATCCCGTTTTTGTCGCGCATTCGGTCAACCCGTTTGTCTGCCAGAATAGAATTTCCGGTGCTGCGGATGTCGAGCTGAAATTTCAAAATCCAATTCTTGGTGATTCCGCCGCAAACTCCGTCAATGGTTAAATTACCTTTTGGCGTAAAAACCGGCGAAATTGATTTGTAGATATGAAAAAGCAGATATTGCACCATTTTTACGTCATCGCGGACATTCGGACAGTTTTCGCCAACTGCGTGAACCAGATTATAAAAGACGGGAAAAAAATCTACATCATCTCCCCCTTCGCCAAATGTTCCATTTACATCTATGAATCCCATAATAAAAATACTCCTTTATGATTTTTAATAAATTATTTACGGCTGATTTATTTACCGTTTGAATTTGCCTTTGGTAATGACAAGATCATCATTGCCAAAGACATACAGACCACAAAAATCAAAATGACACCGATACAGCAAATTTCCATATTGAATCTCAATTAGGGCAAATTGGGCACGTCACTGTGCTATTTGTTGCGGCGATGATCATTAGTCCTGTGCCGGCTGCGGCTGCAATTCCTAAAATCGCCAGTGGTGAAAGACCTTGTTTTTTGACTTTTTTTACCTCGGAATAAGCTATTGTCGTCCGACTATTTGACTTTGAACCGGCGATGACAAAATCATCAGCGTTTATTTCGGCGATGTAGCCTTTAACTTCGCGTCCGTCATTTAATTCGATTTTTACTTTAGCTTTTTCGCCTGTTCCGCGTTTGGCTAAATTGGTTTTGATTTTGGTGATGTCTTTATCGTTTTTCAGACTCTGCCCAAATATCGGTGCAATGTGGAAAAAATGAAATAATAAAATTGCAATAACTATTGAAATAATTGTTCTTAACATAATGTTCTCCTAAGTTTTGGTTAAGTGCGTGCTTTGTTAAGCCACACCAAAAAAATTAAAGCGATAATTAAATCCGGGATTCCTGCAAATGCCGCCCGGATTGGTAATTCTCCCGTTAAGGCTAAAATTGCGAGCAGAATTGCAAACGAAGATTTGCCTAATGCCCCAATGATGACAAAAAATCTTTCCTGCTTTTTTGAAAACGCTAAAAGCAGATATAAAATGCCGAAAAAGAAAATCCAAAGAGCTATAATCCATCCATAGAAAGGATTTCCTGATTCAGGTAAGCCGCCGAATTCACGAAGTGTGTGAAACGATGGGATAAAAGTTAGCGCACCTGCCAAATTCATAAAAAATGTAGTGATGAGCGAATATTTGAACAGTTTTTCGATTGGCATTTTTGCTTCCTTAATTTAGGTTGATTATCTCTCCGAGCGATTGGCGGCAAACTTTCAATAAACCGGTGTTCGTTTCGGTAGAATGCAGCCACCCTAATTTGACCCAACCGAAAATCGTCCATGAATTACAACCGATTAACCGAGCCGCCTGATTTGGCGAAATCATTTCGCTTTTGCAATGCGGACAAAGTGTTTTTGCTTTTGGTCGAACAATTATTGATCGTTCAATTTTGACTGTGATTTTTGTGCAACTGTTCATCTCAACTCCTTGAGTTCTAAAATCATATTTGCCAGTTCGACAAATGATTTATCAGCTTTATGGATTTTTATAAAATCGTTTATTATCCGAAATAAACTTGACGTTTTTACTTTCCCAAGACTTGTCGGTTGCATCAGACTTAGTCCGTTTTCAAATTGAAAGCGTCGCAAACTGTGGCTCATCAATCGTTCTGCCTCTGCCAAAGGATTCAAATACAAATACCAAAAAACAATAGTTAAATAATTTGTTCGATTCCATTTAGATAAAGGTAGAGTGCAGTCTTCAAAAGCCGCAAGCAAACTCAAAATTTCCGCTGATTGGCAAAATTTCGTTTCAAATTTTTTTGGATTCGCAACCATAAAATCTCTCAAAAAAAACTCGTTATTGTTCATTCAAAGCCTCTTTGGGTTTCGCAGAGGCTTTGAACTCTGATAAAAAACTACTGAACAGCAGGCAAAAAATTAAGCAAAAAATGTAAAATGTAAATAAATGCAAACATATATTTGTTCCTCCTCTAATTTATTGGTTTGTCTTTCGACATCTGCTAAAATGCCGACAACGAAATTGAGTATGAATTAAGGCTTTCCGAAAAATCTTTAAGATCGTGGGGAATTTTTCCGAAAAATTCCAAATGGTAAAATGCAAACACAATCCCCCGAAAAATATCAGTTTGAAGAATTTCAACTTGATGTGTTGAGACGCAGACTTTTGCGCGATGAAACGCCATTGACCTTGAATCCAAAAGCGTTTGATATGCTTCTGGTTTTGGTCAAAAATTGCGGCAAACTTTTATCGAAGGAAGATTTGTTCGAAATGGTTTGGGAAGATCAAATTGTCGAAGAATCAAATTTGACCGTCAATATGTCGCAGATCCGCAAGGCGTTAGGGGAAAAAGCAAACCAACCGCGTTTTATCAATACCGTTTCGGGGCAAGGTTATCGTTTTCTAGCAAACGTGCGCGAAATTTTTGCTGAGAGTGTTTTTGTTGTGCCGGAAAAAATTCCCACCAAAATCGTTTCGAATTTTCAAACACTAGCCGTTTTGCCGTTTAAAACTTTGGGTAAAACGGAAGAAAATAATTATTTAGGGTTGGGTATGGCGGATGCTTTGATTACTAAATTGAGTAATCTCAAAGATCTTCGCGTGCGCCCGACAAGTGCCGTTATCAAATACAACGGAATCGAACAAAATCCAATCGAAGCAGGGAATTCTCTGCGCGTTGAATCCGTTATCGAAGGAAGTATTTGGCATTTTAATGAGCGTCTGCGGGTAACGGTGCAATTAGTTAATGTCAAGGAAGAAGCAACCGTTTGGGCGGAAAAATTTGACGAATCTTTCACTGATATTTTCACCATTCAAGATTCGATTTCCGAACGAGTGGCGACCTCTTTGGAGGTTAAATTGTCACGTAATGAGCAAGCGCAAATAAACAAACGCGAAACAGAAAATCTGACTGCTTATCAACTTTTTACCCAGGCCTTATTCCATATGCACCGCTACACTCCGCAGGATACCAAACAAGCGATTCCGTATCTGGAAAAAGCTATCGAAGTTGATCCGAACTATGCTTTAGCTTACGCTTTTTTGATTGGATGTTATTTGCAATTAGCGACTTTTAATGTTGCCCCGACTGCCGAATTTGCGGAAAAATCAAGATCATTGGTGAAAAAAGTAAGTGAAATAGACGATACTTTGCCTGCCACGCACTACGCCAAAGCCTTTGTTTACATGTATTTCGATTGGGACTTTCGGCGGGCGGAAAAATCATTTCGTTATGCGATTGAACTTAATCCGAATGATGCGCTCGCCAACAAACATTACAGTTATTATTTGTTTGTGGTCGGACGATTTGAGGAAGCTATCGCGCAAGCCCATTCAGCCTTTGAATTAGACCCGCAAACCCCTGATGTGATTGCCAATGTCGCCAACAATTATTATTATGCCCGCCGCTATCAAGAAGCCATTGAATGGCATCGCAAAGCCCTGGAAATTGAGCCGCAATTTGGAATGTCATTGCTTGCCTTAGCCACGATCTATGCAAACAAAGGAATGACCGCCGAAGCCTGTTCGATGATTGACCGATTGATCCCTTTTGCCCAATCAGAGCCAAGTTTTATCGCCGTTCAAGGCTATATTTACGCCATTTTAGATAAAACAGTAGAATCGGAAAAATGCTTACAAAAATTAAAAGAATTATCAGCTGAACGCTATGTTTCAGCCTACGAAATTGCTGCAGTTTATAGCGGATTAAAAGCTTTGGATGAGGCGTTCAATCAATTGGAAATAGCCGTGCAAGAACGCTCGATTGGATTGCTCTACCTAATTGCTGATCCGCGTTTCGATAATTTGCATAATGATTCGCGGTATGATGATTTGTTGAAACGGATTGGATTTAAAACAACTTGATTACATTTTCCAAACCTTAATGAACTCCGCCAAATTTGGTAATAAATCGGTCATTGCATGAATAAACATCAGCACCAATAAATTTCGCGTTCTGATCCAAATAATTCCGAACAGGATCGAAACCAGCGAAATTACTGCAATCGTAAAGGCTATTGCTTCCCAATCGTGAGGAGTTTTGCCCAAGCCATCTACATCTCCTGCTTGTCGAAAAATCATTCCCGGCGCGTGTGAAACCGCAAAAATTAATCCGACAATTACAATTCCGGCAATTTCTGATCTAAAAAAGGCGGCAAAACGTGATTGTAGAAAGACGCGATAGAAAAATTCCTCGACCAATCCGACTTCAAAAAACAGAACCATTAAACATATTGGTAAAGCGATGAGAATCTGCTGAGTCGAAAATTCTCCATTTCGAATCGGTTTTGCACCATTGCCGATAAAATAATTGAGCAAAAGCAATAAAATGCTCATAATTAGCGCAACGGGTAAATGGCTTTTAAAGAATTCTGTAATAGCTGCTCGTTGAAAACCAAAATCTTTTGCCGAATAGCCAAACAGCTTTTTGAATAAAAAATACGGAATAATGACAAAGACGAGAAGTTTTTTGACGATTCCAACGACAAAGAAAATCTGATCATTTTCCAGCCAGGTTTTCGGTAACAGATGATTAATTGCTGAAACTCCAAAGATGAGATACAAAAACAAAAAGACAATATAACCCGTCACAAAAAGCATTTCTTTAACAGTCGGACTAATCGAAAACTCCAACGGTTTTGCCCATTTTGTCGTCAGCCAAGCCACGATTGAAAAGAACAAACCAAAAATCAAAAGAGCAAAAATTGCCTCTTCAGCCGAGTAATTTTCGCTCTGAAAAAGGATAGCTAAACTGGCAAAATAAACTAAAATCCCGCCAATCAACCATTTATTTGTTAGTAAATTTATTAACCGACTCATTTTTATAATTCCTTATTAACTCAAATTTTACCTTCAGATTAAAGGAATACAAAAACTATGTCTCCACCTGTTTGGGTAGTGTTTTTAGGCTATTCGCCGCTTTGTTGTAACAATTTTGCCACTAGCCCTGTCCAACCCGTTTGATGACTGGCACCAACGCCTGAGCCGTTATCGCCATGAAAATATTCGTAAAAGAGAATCAAATCACGCCAGTCTTTGTCAGTTTGAAATTTTTCCAAATCTCCATAAACGGGACGTTTTCCATTGGGATCTTTCAAAAATATGTGTGACAAACGGCGCGAAAGCTCTTGCGAAACTTCCCATAAATTCATCATCTTGCCTGAATTGGTCGGACATTCAACTTTCAGATCATCGCCGTAAAAATGATGAAATTTTTGCAAAGATTCGATCAGCAAATAATTAACCGGCATCCAGATCGGACCGCGCCAGTTTGAATTGCCGCCGAATAAACCCGTCGAAGATTCGGCAGGCTCGTAATCAACCCGATGTTCATTGTCATTAACATTCAAAATATACGGATTATCTTTGTGAAAACGCGAAAGTGCGCGAATCCCGTGCGGCGAAAGAAATTCGTTTTCGTCCAGCATTACTTTCAAAACACGCTCTAATCTTTCACGAAACGCAATCGAAAGCAGTCGGCGGTTACCATTATTTTCAACATTTGCGGTCAATTTGGGACGGTTTTCGCAGAACCAATCAAACCGTTGTTTAAAATCAGGCAACGCATCCAAAGTTTCCGTATCAATTGTTGCCACCGCAAAAAGCGGTATTAAACCAACCATTGAACGGACTTTCAAAGGCATATTTCCTTGTCCGTGCAGATGCAAAACGTCGTAATAAAATCCATCTTCCTCGTTCCAGAGCGATAGATTTTCCTGCCCTAAATTATTCATTGCATCGGCAATGTAAATAAAATGTTCCCAGAATTTTGTCGCGACATCCTCATAAGAATCATCAGTTACCGAGAGCTCCAAAGCCATCGCCAAAAGATTCAAACAATACATCGCCATCCAGCTGGTGCCGTCCGATTGAGCGAGTTTTCCGCCTGTCGGCAATGGCTGACTGCGATCAAAAACACCGATATTGTCTAAACCCAAAAAACCACCTTCAAAAACATTCATTCCTTCGGCATCTTTGCGATTGACCCACCAGGTAAAATTGAGCAATAGTTTATGAAAGATCTGCGCTAAAAACTTTGTATCACCTTTGCCTGACTGTTTCTTGTCAATTTGATAAACGCGCAACGCCGCCCACGCATGAACCGGCGGATTAACATCGCCATACGCCCATTCATATGCGGGAATCTGACCGTTCGGGTGCATATACCATTCGCGGAGCATTAAAACGAGTTGTGACTTTGCAAATTCGGCATCTACCAACGCCAAAGGAATACAATGAAACGCCAAATCCCAAGCTGCATACCACGGATATTCCCATTTGTCGGGCATCGAAATTACAT
>DAORIL010000215.1:0-9592 GCA_035438525.1 Pyrinomonadaceae bacterium | reverse complement strand
TCTTGGAAAAGAAGGGGGGCGCGATTTTGTTCGCGATTTTCAAATAATTTACGTTTATCACAATGTCATTGATGCGAAAGGAGATTCACAAAGCACAGAAGGCGAAACCTTTGCTGCGGCACGGCAAACAATTTCTGAACTGCGAAGCGCAGTCAGTTACATTTTTAACAGTCTCAATGGAAGCCAAATTTTTATTACTGCCGATCACGGTTTTCTTTTTCAGGAAAACGCACCGGAGATCATTGATAAAAGTTCGCTCGACGTAAAATCCGGGACAGTTCTGAAACGTAAGAAAAGATACGTCATAAATCCTGAAATTCCCTCACAGGAAAATGCCTGGCACGGAAAAATCAAAAACACGGCACGGATTACAGGTGAAATGGAGTTTTTGATACCGAAAGGCGCAAACCGATTTCATTTTGCCGGTGGGGCGCGATTTGTTCATGGGGGTGCAATGCCACAAGAAATCTGTGTTCCGGTTATTACAGTTAAAAAACTGCGTGGACGGAGTGCAGAAAATACTGCTGTTACCCGTGTTAGGGTGACATTGCTCGGTAATCTGACGCGAATCGTTAATAACGTTCAACGATTTGAATTTATCCAAACAGAAGCCGTTTCCGAACGCACGCTGCCACGCACTTTGCAAATTTCTTTGCGGGATGAGAAGAACGGTTTAATAAGCAACGAACAAACCGTTACTTTTGAAAGCAAATCAAGTTCAAAGGATGATCGCCGCAAATATGTTCAGTTAACTTTGCGTGCCGGAAGTTATGACCGCACGAAAAATTATTATTTGACTGCAATTGATAATGATTCGGTAGTAAAAGAGTTTATGCGTTTGCCAATTACTATTGATATTGCTTTTTCAAGCGATTTTTAATTTTATGACCGAAAATAGAAATTTAGACAATTTACTCAACCAACACTTTGCCGGTCGTGTAGTTCGAAAGGATTTGACGAAGCTGGTTAAAGAAGGTGCGAATGTTCCTGTCTATGTTCTCGAATATCTTTTGGGAATGTATTGTGCGTCTGATGATGAAGAAACGATCAATGACGGACTACAAAAAGTTAAAAATATTTTGGCAGAAAATTATGTTCGCCCTGATGAAGCTGAAAAAATCAAATCGAAAATTCGCGAGCTCGGACAATTCAAAGTCATTGATAAAGTTTCGGTCAAACTCAACGAGAAAAAAGATATTTATGAAGCGACCCTCATAAATCTCAATTTGCGTGGTGTTCAGATTTCTTCAGGATTGGTCAAAAAATACGAAAAATTACTGGTCGGCGGAATCTGGTGTATCGTTACTTTGTCTTATTATTACGAAGAAAATCAGAAAGAATCTCCTTTCGTCTTCCTTGAACTCAAACCTATTCAAATGCCGAATATGGAAATGACTGAGATATTTGAAGGCAGAAAACATTTTACGCGGGATGAATGGATGGATGCTATTTTGCGTTCGACGGGACTTGAGCCGACGCATTTTAACGAACGGGCAAAATGGCATCTTTTAACGCGATTAATCCCATTTGTTGAGAAAAACTATAATCTCTGCGAGCTCGGTCCACGCGGAACAGGAAAAAGTCATATATACAAGGAAATCTCACCAAATAGCATTCTGGTGTCAGGTGGACAAACGACAGTTGCAAACCTTTTTTACAATATGAGTTCGCGGCAAGTTGGTTTGGTCGGCGTTTGGGATGTTGTGGCGTTTGATGAGGTAGCAGGCATTTCCTTCAAGGACAAAGATGGTGTGCAGATCATGAAGGATTATATGGCTTCGGGCAGTTTTACCCGTGGACGCGAACCGATTAGTGCCGATGCTTCGCTTGTTTTTGTCGGTAATATTAACGGGTCAGTTGAAAGTTTAGTCAAAACATCACATTTATTTGCTCCGTTCCCCGAAACAATGATTGATGCGGCATTCTTTGATCGAATGCACTGTTATTTGCCGGGTTGGGAAATACCGAAAATGCGCCCTGAATATTTGACCAATCAATACGGTTTTATCGTAGATTATCTGGCAGAATTTGTTCGCGAAATGCGAAAACGCAATTTTTCGGATGCCATTAATAAATATTTCAAACTGGGTAATAATCTCAATCAGCGCGACACCATTGCAGTTAAGCGAACAGTTTCAGGGCTCTTAAAACTGCTTTACCCTCATGGTGAATTTGATGCCGAAGCGGTTGAAGAATGTGTTCGTTATGCACTCGAAGCACGTCGCCGTGTCAAAGAACAATTGAAAAAGATTGGTGGAATGGAGTTTTATGATGTTCATTTCAGTTATATTGAAAATGAGAATTTGAACGAAAAGTTTGTCAGTTTGCCCGAACAAGGAGGCGATAAGCTAATTCCGGAAGGACAATTAAATCCTGGAACTCTGCACACAATTGCGATGGGCAGTGAAGAAATGCTTGGTTTATATCGTCTTGAGTTACAAACGATTGCCGGAAGCGGCAAACTTTCAATTTCCGGCGTTGGTTCCAGTTCAGCCGCCAAAGAATCGATCCGCATTGCTTTTGATTATTTCAAAGCCAATATCGGGCAAATTACTTCATCGGTTAGGATTGGCGAAAATGATTTTCACCTGCATTTAGTTGAACTTAACAATACCGGCATAACTGATAATCTAACCCTGGCAACACTCGTATCTTTATGCTCAGGGTTGATGAAGAAGCCGGTTATCTCGCAGATGATCGTTTTAGGCGGAATGAGTTTAGGCGGAACAATTGTGCCGGTTACAAGTTTGGCTGAAACTTTGCAAGTTGCTTTTGATTCGGGAGCCAAGCGCATTTTGTTGCCGATGAGTAGTGTTGGTGATATTGCCACAGTGCCGGGAGAACTTTTCGCTAAATTCCAAACATCTTTTTACTCCACTCCCGCTGATGCAGTTTTTAAAGCACTAGGTGTAGAATAATTTCTTGAAAAATTATTTCCGATTTTCTGAAAACTTCCACATTTAATAGATAGGAGAATTTGAATGACCCCAGGCGAAACAGATTCAGCCGAGATTAAAAAATTAACCAAACGTAAAAAGGAAACGGGCGAACTCTACACGCGTCGGAAGGATACCGAACTGCAGCTCGGTCAAGTTCTGAATCTGCCAGCCTCGCAAATTATTGAGTCTTTGAAAATTAAACAGCGTGAAGATAGAAATTATCTACTTGATGAAACGATTGTTTATTTGTTGCGTGACCCGAAAACTAACAATAATTTTCGGGAGACTTTATACACTGAACTCAATCGCCGTTTGTGGAAACTTTTGAAGAAATTCGCCAAAAATTTTAATAATCAGGCGGATTTTGAAGATTTTGGTCAGAAAATCGAAATAGAAATTATTAAAAAGATCTTTGAGTTTACTTCGGATTCGGCTGATTACGCACAGGTTAATTTTGGTGATTATGTTATCAAAACGGCAAAAGTTGTCTGGCGCGGTGAACTCGTTAAAATCAGTCGCGAGAAAGATTTCTTATATTCACAAGGTGAAGATGAAGATGAGAATTACGTTGATTCCATTGAAAACAAACTGGAATCAAACGATGCCCTGACAGATTATACACTCATGCTCAAAGAAGGATTAAACCAATTGCCCCCGCATATTATGACAGTTGCCGAGCTTTTACTTGATGGCTGGCAAATTGAAAGCAAAGTTGAAAATGAACTCACAATCAGTAAAAAACTCAAGGTCAGCTCGCGGACCATTAGAAATTGGCTCACGGAAGGGCGAAGAATTTTAGCTGATTACAATGCAGAGGTAAGAAAATGAACGAACCGATTTTAGAAGAAATTTTGGAAGCATATATAGCAGCAACTCCGGCGGGCAACGACTTAAAAATATTGCAGAATTTTAGCGAAAAATATCCGCAGTTCAGCGACGAATTAGCCGATTTTGCGGCGGCTCGTGCCGTCGTCAAACACGCACCCGAAGAAAAACTTTCTGCCGAAGAAGAAGAGCGTTTTCAGGAATCAGGATTACAGAATTTAAGAGCAATATTAGGTTCGTTAAATTCATCAACTACTTTGCAAAGTTTGGTCGAAACAGCAAAAACCAAAGGATTGAATCGGGCTAAATTTGCTGCGGCACTCGGACTCAGCACCTCTCTGGTTATTTATCTGGAAAAACGGCGGTTAGCGTTTGCAACGATTCCAAAAACCATAGTGGCAAAAATTGCCGGAGTTTTGGAGGTTACTGAAGATATGGTTTCTGTATTTCTTAATCAATCGTCTGAATATGCTGCCGATATGAGTTTCAAAACCGAAACTCGCGCTGAAGAATTGCCGCCGAAAAACTTTGCGGAGGCTGTCCGCGAAGATCAACAATTAACGGCAGAACAAAAAAGAAAATTGCTCGAACTGTAAAATTCGGACAAATCCAAAATCCTTATGTCTCATTGGCAAAAAATACGCGATGCCGCCGAAAAATTAAGACGCGAAGTTTGCGCGGCATCTGACCTCAACGAAAATGAATTGTTTTCTGCAAGTTTATTCTTAACCAAAACGGCAGAACATCTTGAACTCGATTTAATCCCAGAACATCCAGAATCCAATAATCTGTCGGGTGCTTTGGCGGTTTTGGAAGAAGATTGCATTCATTTCAACAATCACCTGAAAAACTGGTATAAATCGTTCTGCATCGCCCACGAGATTGGACATTTTTTCCTGCATCACAAAAGTGTCCACTGCACCCAAGCAGAAATTCAGGATTTTGATAGTGAAGCAAATTCAGCAACTGAGAAAATAGTTGGCTATGGCGCAGGTGATAGACGTGAGCGCGAAGCAAATCTTTTTGCTCTTGAATTTTTATTGCCGTGTGCCGTTTTGCGCTACTTTTATCTGGAACAAAAGTTAAATTCCAAACAAATCGCCCAGATTGTTGAAATGCCTCCGGAAGTTGTTGCCGGACAGTTGGCTCGTGCTGTTTTAGTTCCTGTTGCTGCAAAACAAGTCGAAAAAACGACGGAAAAATTTCCTCTCAACCCGAGCCAAAAACGAGCCGCCGAAACTGCAAAATGTCCGACCTTGGTTTACGCCGGACCGGGAACCGGAAAAACCCAGACCTTAACCGAAAGATTGTGGCATTTAATCAATCAAGGCATTGAACCAAAACGTATTTTGGCTCTGACGTTTTCCAATAAAGCAGCCGAAGAAATGCGCGAACGGATCGCCAGATTTGACGAAGCTGTTGCTGCCCAAATTCAGGTAATGACTTTTCATGCTTACGGCTTAGAATTGCTGCGTGCCTATTGGGTTGAAGCCGAACTTGAACCACGTTCAAAACTGCTTGATAAAATAGATGCGCTGCTTTATCTCGAAAAAAATCTCCATACTCTCGAACTGGATCATTATCAGAATTTACACGAACCGACGCAAAATTTAGCTGCAATTTTAGGAGCAATTTCACGAGCAAAAGATGAGCTTTGCTCACCTGATGAATATGAAAAATTAGGGAAGCAGATGCTGGCTGATGCTGAGGCGAATGATAATGACGAGGTTAAATTAAAAGCACAGAAAACTTTAGAAACAGCCAGGGTTTATCATTTTTACGAGAATTATTTGAAAACAAATAAACAACTCGATTTCGGTGATTTAGTTTATCGCGCCGTCAGGCTTTTGCGTGATAACGAAAAGGTCAAGCAGGAAGTCCGGTCCAAATATGAGGCAATTTTGGTCGACGAGTTTCAAGATGTTAATCGGGCTTGTGGAATGCTTTTAAAAGAAATCGCCGGAGTTGGTCGGAACCTATGGGCAGTTGGTGATCTGCGGCAGTCCATTTACCGTTGGCGCGGTGCTTCCCCTGCTAATATCGAACTTTTTGAAACGGATTTTCCTAATGCTGAGACTATTTCGCTCGAAACAAATTATCGTTCGCGGACCGAAATAGTTGATTTGTTTGCCAAATTTGCCGGAAAGATGAAAACCGGCGGCGATCAATCCTTCAATTTGTGGGAGGCGAATCGCGGCGCAGCAAAAGCTGAAAATCTGATCGCTGTTAAACTTGAAATTGCCGATTCTTTAGACGGGGAAGCTGCTAATCTCGTGACCAAGATCGAAGATTATCACTCCAGGGGGTTGCAATTCAAAGATTGTGCGGTAATTTGCCGAACCCATGCCCAACTTAACCGATTTGCCAAAGTTTTGAGTGCGAAAAATATTCCGATCTTTTATCTCGGCGAACTTTTTGAACGCGATGAGGTCCGGGATCTATTGTCTTTACTTGATCTAAAGATTTCCGCTGATAGTCATTCATTAATTCGGGTGGGGGCATTTCCCGAATACCAAATTCCGCTCTCTGATACCCGAAAAATCATTGCTGCCCAAAAGGAAAATAAACTTACTTTTCTGGAAGTTATTGAAGATGAAGATCTTATTTCGCAGATTTCAGATATAGGAAAAATAAGGATTGAAAAACTCCGCAAACATTTATCCTCAACTTCATCCGAAGTCTCAGCCTGGAGCTTTTTAAGTGAATATTTGTTTACTGAAAGTGAATATTTGAACCCGTTTTTTGCTACAAACGATGTGCATAATCAGTCTAAACGCCTGGCGATCTATCAATTTTTGCGTTTGGCACAAAGTCTGGAAGAGCGTTTTTCAACCGGTGAAAATTTGCCCATTCAGGAATTGCTCATTTATATCAAAAAACTTGCACATTTTAACGAAGATAAAAATTACGCCCAAATCCCGGCGGAGGCTGAAAATCTTGATGCAGTTCGGCTTTTGACGGTTCATTCAGCCAAAGGATTGGAATTTCCTGCCGTTTTTCTCCCATTTTTGGGTGCCGGAAAAATTCCTTCAAATGCCAAAGCTCAAATTTGCCCGAATCCTGACGGAATGATCGAGGGCAATGAGAATTTTCACGAATCTGAAGAAGAGTGCTTATTTTTTGTGGCCATGTCCCGTGCCCGCGACTTTCTTCATCTTTCGAGAGCCGTCAAATATGGCGAATCAAAATCAAATGAGTCGAAGTTCTTGACTGCCTTGACTGATTTTTTGCCGCCACCGGAAATTATTGAAATTTTTGAAACGGAAAATAAAGAGACTGAGCTTGAAGAAGCTGAAGACTTTCATCCACAAACCTTTTATTCTTCGGATCTGGACCGTTTTCTCAGCTGCGGGCGGGATTATTTTTACACCAACATTTTGGGGTTAAAAGCAACTGGGGATAAATCAATTTATCTGAAGTTTCACTCCTGCGTTTACGACACAATTAGTTCAATAAATTCAATCAAACAATTGGAAAATATTGAATTAACGGAAGATTTCTCAATCGGAAGATTACACGATTTTTGGACAACTGCCGAAGTTAATAAACATCCTTACTCGCCGATCTATCTTGCCCGAGCCGAAGAAATTATCCGGCGAATGTGTCAAAAGATTAAAAATTCTGACTACAAAAACGAAATTACCCGCCCGACTTATGAAGTCAGATTATCAAACGGGGCTGTCAGAGTTCGGCTTGAGGCAGTTGAAATTGTTGAAAACGGTTCAGAAAAAACTGCGGTCATTCGCAAATATAAAACCGGAAAATCGCCGAAGAAACCAACCACCGATGATGTTGATGTGCTGATGACAGTAGCCGTGCAGAATAATTTTCCTGAGGCGAAACCGCTTTTACAAAAAATTTATCTCAGTAATGATGAAATTCAGGAAATACCTATTTCCGCCAAGGTTATCGAAAATCGCTTAAAAAATTACGAAAAGGCGATAGAAAAAATCCGTCAGAAGAGATTCGAGCCATCACCGGGGGATAATAACTGTCCGCATTGTCCCCATTACTTTATCTGTCCGAGTGGTGGACAAGACAGCTAAACCATTCTAAAAAGACAATTTATCGATGAGCCGAAAATAATTAAATTTTTTCGGCTTTTTTGTTTCCGATTTTCTAACATGCGGTTCATTTCCTTTATATGAGAAATGAAAAACACAAACACAACAAATTAACTTTTAGTCAAATTTTAGCCGGAGTTGAAAAGGTAAATTCGGAACGGCTGATGTCGAAAGCCAGAATTGCGAATCGTTTGGCAAAGAGATCACGGGGAGAGCAGAGAAAATCAGCTTACACCGTCAAATCAGATGCTTTGAGTTCTCTAGTTAAAAAAATGCCAGCCCGGATTGATATTCGCAAAGATATTATTTTGACCGATTTTGTGGTTATCGAATTAAAAAATACAAATGTTGGACTTCATCTTCCGATTTCTTCACTTTAACCACATTTAATTATTGGAAGGAGATTAAAGAATTATGAGTAAACGAATCATCACGATAGATATTGAAACATTACCGGTCAACGAACCTTTTGAAAGTCAGCTTTTTTGGAAAACCGAAGAAGAGTTTCACAAAACAGCTCTCGACGCGAACCTTGGCAGAATCCTTTGTATTGGTTTTTGTGAACAAAACCAATTTGGCGAGATTACCAACCACGGATGTTTCGGCTGGCGCAAAGAAACAAGAGATTTTGAAGCTGATGAGCGAATTATCCTCACCGAATTCTGGCAATTCTTACGCGGATTCAATACTTCAAACGACCTTATTATCGGTCATAACATTATGGATTTTGATCTGCCATTTATTATGCAGCGTTCGATCATTAACGGGATTCGTCCCGCAATTGATTTCTACTTTGCGAAATACCGTCAGTCACCGATCTTTGACACGATGCGCGTCTGGGATTGTTGGAAATGGGGCGGAAGCACCTCGCTCGAAAAACTTGCCTTTGCCCTTGGACTGGAAAATCCAAAAGAAGGCGAGCTCACCGGTTCGAATATCTATGAAGCATATCTCGCCGGTAAGTTCGAGGAAATCTACAAATACTGCATGCGGGACGTAAAGGTCACCCGCAATGCCTGGCGCAAAATGAATTTTACTTATCCCGTTGAAAAACTCGAAACAATGGGTTTAGCCGGTTAAGTTCAGCTCTCCTCACGCCTCACCCTCACTTTAATTGGGAAGCCGGGATTTACCGCAGCTTCCCTACAATTAAGAAGTTAACGGTTCGTTATGGAGCCGACAAATTTAGTGACATTTTTCCCTGTTTTTTGCAGTAAAGGAGATAAATATTATGAAAACACTTAAAAACTTTATTAACCGCCTGACAATCGGCGATGCACAAACCTTTAACCAATTGACGATCAGACCTGTTTTCGTCAGCACGGATTTTTTGCTTCCGTTCCTGACCCTCGAAGAAGCCCTTGAACAGAAGTTGCTGGAAATCACCGAAAAAAGCGAAGGCGGTAGCGTGCCTGAACTCTTGGTAAAAAACAAAGGCAAATTCGATGTCATTATTTTGGAAGGTGAAGAACTACACGGTGCCAAACAAAATCGAATCGTCAATGCTACGACCATTATTCCCGCCGAGAGCGAGATAGTCCTTCCCGTTTCCTGCGTTGAACGCGGGCGTTGGCACTACGTATCTGAAGAATTTGCTTCCGGGAGGAATGTAAGCAGTCCCGCCCTCCGAAAAGTTAGTCATGATGCTGTGACGAAAAATTTGCGTGAGGATCAAAGCTACGAATCCGATCAATCGTTGATCTGGTCGGAAATTAGCCGGAAATCAAACCGAATGGGTGTGTCGAGTGAAACGGAAGCAGCGAG